>NZ_JAWCTQ010000060.1:0-36106 GCF_032423885.1 Streptomyces tamarix
GGATTTCCCGACCCTCTGACCACACCCCGGCCAGTCACACATAGAGGTGTAGACCAGTAGTGGTGTAGACCAGTTAGGATCTCGCCCTGACAGGCGCCGCTGCCGAACCTCGGCGTCGTCGCGCCGGGCGTCAGGCAGGGCTACGACAGTACTCCTGCCCGGCAGTTGAGGCAAATCGTTCCCGCAACCCCGAGGTCTACCAACGGGGGCCTCTCGTGCGGAACCCGGACTTTCTATGACATACGCTCTGAATAGTACGCCGTCCAGGACAGGCAGCGACGGCGACACTCAATCTCCGCCCCCTGGGAGGCCCTCCATGACCACCGTGACGTCGCCCCTCGCCGGACGCGCCATCGGACTCGCCGCCGTACCCGACCCGGTGTTCTCCGGGGCCATGGTCGGACCGGGCACCGCCATCGACCCGGTGCGCGAGCCGTCGACGGCCGTCGCGCCCGTCGACGGGGTCGTGGTCTCCCTCCACCCGCACGCCTTCGTCGTCGTCGACGGCGAGGGGCACGGCGTGCTCACGCACCTCGGCATCGACACCGTCCAGCTCAACGGCGAGGGCTTCGAGCTGCTCGTCAACAAGGGCGACACCGTCACGCGCGGCCAGGAGATCGTCCGCTGGGACCCGGCCGCCGTGGAGGAGGCCGGCAAGTCCCCGATCTGCCCGGTCGTCGCACTGGAGGCCACGCCGGACGCCCTCGGTGAGCTGCGCGAGGACGGTGACCTGAAGGCCGGCGAGACGCTCTTCGTATGGCAGTGACGTCACCGCCGTCCACGTGGCGGCGTTGAACGGGATGTTCCCTAAACGGTGGCTTCGGCCGCCGCTCGATCGGAGACGGGTGAAGATGGAGACAACGCTGCGCGGCGTCGGTGTGAGCCACGGTGTGGCGATCGGCGAGGTACGGCACATGGGCACGGCGGTGCTGGAGCCGCCGGCCAAGCAGATTCCCGCCGAGGAGGCGGAGCGGGAGCAGGGGCGCGCCCGCCAGGCCGTCGAGGCGGTGGCCGCCGACCTGATAGCGCGGGGCAACCTCGCCGGCGGTGAGGCCCAGCACGTCCTTGAGGCGCAGGCCATGATGGCGCAGGACCCCGAGCTGATGGCTGACGTGGAGCGGCGCATCGCCGTGGGTTCCACCGCCGAGCGGGCCGTGTACGACGCGTTCGCCGCGTACCGGGCGCTGCTGGCGGGTGCCGGGGAGTACCTGGCCGGGCGGGTCGCGGACCTCGACGACGTACGGAACCGGATCGTGGCGCGGCTGCTGGGCGTGCCGATGCCGGGCGTGCCGGACAGTGACGAGCCGTACGTGCTGATCGCGCGGGACCTGGCGCCGGCGGACACGGCGCTGCTGGACCCGTCGCTGGTGCTCGGGTTCGTGACCGAGGAGGGCGGGCCGACCAGTCACAGCGCGATCCTGGCGCGGGCGCTCGGCGTGCCGGCCGTGGTGGCGCTGCCGGGGGCGTGCGAGCTGGCGGAGGGCACCGTGATCGCGGTGGACGGCAGCACGGGTGAGGTCTTCGTCGACCCCGGCGTCGAGAAGCGTGCCGAGATGGAGCGGGCCGCGCAGGAGCGCAAGGCCGCTCTGGCGGCGTCGACCGGTCCCGGCGCCACGTCGGACGGGCACAAGGTGCCGCTGCTGGCGAACGTCGGCGGTCCGGCGGACGTGCCCGCGGCGGTGGAGGCCGGGGCCGAGGGCGTCGGGCTGTTCCGTACGGAGTTCCTGTTCCTGGACGACAGTGAGCGGGCGCCGTCCGAGGAGAAGCAGGTCGAGGCGTACCGGAAGGTGCTGGAGGCGTTTCCGGAGGGCCGGGTCGTCGTGCGCGTGCTGGACGCGGGCGCGGACAAGCCGCTGGCGTTCCTGACGCCCGCGGACGAGCCGAACCCCGCGCTGGGCGTGCGGGGCCTGCGGACGCTGCTGGACCACCCGGAGGTGCTGCGGACGCAGCTGACCGCGCTGGCGAAGGCGGCCGAGGGGCTGCCGGTGTACCTCGAGGTCATGGCGCCGATGGTGGCGGACCGGGCGGACGCGAAGGCGTTCGCGGACGCCTGCCGCGAGGCGGGGCTGCGGGCCAAGTTCGGCGCGATGGTCGAGATCCCGTCGGCGGCGCTGCGGGCGCGGTCGATCCTGCGGGAGGTGGAGTTCCTGTCGCTGGGCACGAACGACCTCGCGCAGTACGCGTTCGCGGCGGACCGGCAGGTGGGCGCGGTGTCGCGGCTCCAGGACCCGTGGCAGCCGGCGCTGCTGGACCTGATCGCGATGGCTGCCGAGGCGGCGCGTGCCGAGGGCAAGAGCTGCGGCGTGTGCGGTGAGGCCGCGTCCGATCCGCTGCTGGCGTGCGTGCTGACGGGTCTGGGCGTCACCTCCCTGTCGATGGGCGCGGCGTCGATTCCTTACGTGCGGGCGACGCTGGCGAAGTACACGCTCGCGCAGTGCGAGCGTGCGGCCGCCGCGGCGCGCGCGGCCGACTCGGCGGAGGAGGCGCGGGTCGCCGCGCAGGCGGTGCTGTCCGGCGAGTGAGGCCGGTGTGCCGCCGGTGAACCGGGGTGAGGGGCCTTCCCGTGGTGTGGGAGGGCCCCTTTCGCCTTTCTCCCGGTCAGTGGGTCTGTCTCCCGGTCAGTGGTGGTGGGTGGGGCGGCCGTCGTCGGGGGCGAGGTCGAAGCCCGCGCGGTATTCGACGCCCGGTTCGGGCGGGAGGGGTTCGCCGGTGTCGGCGTCGGTGCAGTAGGCGCTGAAGACCTCGGCCTCGGTGAGGGGGACGAGACGGCCGTGGTCGAGGCGCCAGCCGCGGAGGCGGTCGGGGGCGTCGGGGCCGCTGGTGCGCAGGACGAGTCCGCCGGGGGTGGCGCGCGCGATGCCGGCGGCGAGGACGGTGAGGAACTCCGTGGCCTCGGCGGAGTCGAGGCGGGCGGGCTCGGTGGCCGTGCGGTCGGTGCGGAGGACGGCCAGGAGGTGTTCGTCGGCGACGGGGACGCTGCAGACGAGTTGGTGCGCGCCGGGTCCCGCCTGGTCGAGGATGCGCAGGACGGCGCGGGACGCCTGGTCGAAGGCGGCGCGGCCGATGTCCTGGCCGCAGTCGGCGCACTGGCCGGTGTCGTCGAGGAGGAGGGCGGCGTACTCGCGGGTGGCGTGGCGTACGGCGGCGTCGACGAGGAGGGGGACGAGTTCGCCGATGGGCTGCCCGGTGTAGGTGACGCGGGCGCCCCGGGCGGCGGTCACGGCGGTGTACCGGGTGCGGCTGGCGCGGGTGTCGGGGTCGAGGCCGGTCTCGGCGCAGTAGGCGGCGTAGTCCTCGGGGTCGAAGAGGGTGACGGTGGTGTGGGTGCCGCCGGCGGCGAGGGTCTTGAGGAGGCGCTCGGCCTCGCGGAGGTAGGTGGTGTGGTCGTCGAAGGTGAAGGAGCGGTAGCGGCGCATGGCCGCGAAGTCCTGCTCGTCGGTGAGGAGGCCGAGCGTGCTCGGTGCTTCGCGGCGCAGCGCCTGCCGCAGGGATGCGGTGTTCGTGGTGTGGGCCATCGGTCCCCCTGGTGATCAGTTGTTGCCAGATGCTCACTCAGCGTAATCAGGGGGACTGACAGTGGCGGGTGGGCCGGTCAGTTCGCGGGGCGCTGGGCGCGCCGGCGGGCGAGGTCCTCGTAGAAGCGGAGGAGGTCGGCGTCGTCGATGGAGCCGGGGTTGACGGCCTTGTCGAGGGGGGTGCCCTGGAAGAGGCGTTTGACGGGGACCTCGATGCGCTTGCCGGTGAGGGTGTGGGGGACGCCGGGGACTTCGATGATCTCGTCGGGGACGTGGCGGGGTGAGAGTTCGGTGCGGATGGTCCCCTTGATGCGGTCGGTCAGGGCGTCGTCGAGGGCGGCGCCGTCGGCGAGGTGGACGAAGAGGGGCATCCAGTAGCCGCCGTCGGGCTCCTCCAGGCCGATGACGAGGGACTCCTTGATCTCGGGGAGGCGTTCGACGGCTTCGTAGATGTCGGCGCTGCCCATGCGGACGCCCTGGCGGTTGAGGGTGGAGTCGGAGCGGCCGTGGATGACGACGGAGCCGTGGTCGGTGAGGGTGATCCAGTCGCCGTGGCGCCAGACGCCGGGGTACATGTCGAAGTAGCTGCCGTGGTAGCGGCTGCCGTCGGGGTCGTTCCAGAAGCGGATCGGCATGGACGGCATGGGGTTGGTGACGACGAGTTCGCCGACCTCGCCGACGAGGGGCTTGCCGTGGGGGTCCCACGCCTGGAGGTCGGTGCCGAGACAGGGGGCCTGGAGTTCGCCGATGTGGACGGGGAGGGTGGGGACGGCCCCGGCGAAGCAGCTGCACACGTCGGTGCCGCCGCTGACGGAGGCGACGTACAGGTCGGCGCCGTTCTGGGCGAACTCGTCGTGGAGCCAGCGGAAGCCGTCGGGCGGGAGGGGCGAGCCGGTGGTGGCGACGCACTTGATCCGGGACAGGTCGTGGTCGCGGGAGGGGTGGACGCCGGCCTTGCGGCAGGCCATGACGTAGGCGGCGGAGGTGCCGTAGAGGGTGGCTCCGGTGCGTTCGGCGACGCGCCACTGGGCGTCGGTGGCGGGGTAGCCGGGGCTGCCGTCGTAGAGGACGACGGTGGTGCCGGTGAGGAGGCCGGAGACGAGGAAGTTCCACATCATCCAGCCGGTGGAGGTGTACCAGAAGAACACGTCGTCGGGGCCGAGGTCGCAGTGGAGGCCGAGCTGCTTGAAGTGTTCGAGGAGGATGCCGCCCTGGGACTGGACGATGGCCTTGGGGAGGCCGGTCGTCCCGGAGGAGTAGAGGATCCACAGGGGGTGGTCGAAGGGGACCTGCTCGTACTGGGGGGCGGCGGTGCCCGCGGTGAGGGCGTCCCACTCCAGGGTGCCCTCGGGGGCGGCGGTGCCGAGGAGGGGGATGTGGACGACCGCGCGGAGCGTGGGCAGTTCGCGGCGGAGTTCGGCGACGGTGTCGCGCCGGTCGTGTTCCCTGCCTCCGTAGCGGTAGCCGTCGACGGTGAACAGGACGACGGGTTCGACCTGTTGGAAGCGGTCGAGGACGCTGCGGGCGCCGAAGTCGGGGGCGCAGGAGGTCCAGACGCCGCCGACGGCGGCGGTGGCGAGGAGGGCGGTGACGGCCTGCGGGATGTTGGGCAGGTAGCCGCTGACGCGGTCGCCGGGGCGTACGCCGATGGCGCGGAGCTCGGCGGCGAGGGCGGCGACCTGGCGGCGGAGTTCGGCCCAGGTGACGGGGGTCGGCTCGTGGGTCTCGTCGACGTGGAGGAGTGCGGGCGCGTCGGGGCGCTCGTCGGTGGCGCGGAGGGCGTGTTCGGCGTAGTTGAGGGTGGCGCCCGGGAACCATTGGGCGCCGGGCATGGAGCGGTCGCCCAGTACGCGCGCGTAGGGGGCGGTGAAGTGGACGTCGAACCACTCGGTGACGGCTTGCCAGAAGGTGTCGAGGTGGTCGATGGACCAGCGGTGGAGTGCCGGGTATCCGCCGTTCGCGGGGGCCCCGTGGCGCTCCGCGGCCCACGCCTGGAAGCGGGTGACCGCGGCGGAGGCGATGCGGTCCTGGTCCGGCTGCCAGAGCGGCTCGGGTGGCTCGGAGTGCGCTGTCGCTGACGTCGATGTCATGGGGTGTGCTCCCTGGCTGTACGCGGATCTGCGTGTGTCCCGCGCTCGGGCTGGATGTGCGCGTGACGCGGCTGACAGGGACGATGCCACGGGAGTGTGTTTCGCACCAGGTGTCCCCACCCATGGTCGGCGGACTGAACATGTGGTGTCACCACGGGTGAACGGTTGTTGAACGTCTCACGGGGGCGCCTCGGCGGGTGGCAGGGTGCTCGGCATGGACGGTCGCGAGTTGGTGCGTTCGATGTGGGTGTTCGGCAGGGTGCGGGGGCCTCGGGCCCTGCGTTCGGAGTGGCGGCGGCGGAGGGCGGACGCCGCGGGGCTGCCGCGGCGGGGTCCGGAGCGGGCGCGGGTGCCGGGCCGGGTGGTGGGGGTGGAGCCGCTGCCGGGCGGGGGGATCGTACGGTTCGCGCGGTCGGAGCTGCGGGTGTGCGTGACGGGTGGGGCCGCGGTGTTCTGGGGGTGGGACGGGGCGGAGCCGTCGCCGTCGTACGCGCTGGCGGGTGAGGTGCCGGAGCCGGACGCGCGCGTGGTGCTGGAGCCGGACACGGAGGGCGGCTGGCGGGTGGTGGCCGAACGGGTGACGGTCGCCGTGTCGCGCAACGGGGCGGTGGAGGTGCGCACGCCGGGCGGGGTGGTGCTGCGGCGGGACCTGCCGCCGCGGTGGTGGGAGCCGGTGGACGGGGGCGGGGCGCGGTGGGTACAGCGGTCGGAGGTGCCGGCGGACGCGCGGTTCTTTGGACTCGGGGGGCGGGCGACGGGGCCGCGGCTGCCGGACGGGACGTACCGGCTGTGGAACACCGATCCGCGGGGGGCCTTCGGGCCGGGGACCGACCCGCTGTACATCACGATGCCGGTGCAGTGGGTGGTGGCGGACGCGGGGACGCACCTGGCGTTCTACGACAGCACGTGGGACGGGCACGTGTCGCTGCGGGAGGGCGAGGAGGGCGCCGGGTCGGGGCACGACCGTCCGGGGCTGAGCGAGGTGCGGATGAGCGGGGGCCCGCTGCGCTGCTGGGTGGTGGTGGGTTCTCCGGCGCGGATCGCGCACGGCTGGACGCAGCTGACGGGGGCGCCCGCGGTGCCGCCGTCGTGGGCGCTGGGGCCGCAGCACGCGCGGTGGGGGTTCGGGAGCGCCGAGGAGGTGCGGCGGGTGGTGGCCGGCTACCGGGAGCGGGGGCTGCCGCTGTCGGCGCTGCACCTGGACATCGACCACTACGACGGGCACCGGGTGTTCACGGTGGACCGGGAGCGGTTCCCGGACCTGCCGGGCCTGGCGGCGGAGCTGCGGGAGCGGGGCGTACGGCTGGTGTCGATCGTGGACCCGGCGGTGAAGGCGGAGCCGGGCGGGTCGGTGTACGAGAGCGGGGCGCGGGTGGGGGCGCGGGGCGCGTTCGTGCGGGACGCGCGCGGACGGGTGGTGCGGGGGGTCGTGTGGCCGGGTGAGTGCGTGTACCCGGACTTCACGGACCCGGCGGTGCGGAAGTGGTGGGGCGGGCTGTACGGGGAGCGGCTGGCGCAGGGCTTCTCGGGGGTGTGGCACGACATGAACGAGCCGGTGTCGTTCACCCCGTTCGGTGACATGACGCTGCCCCGGTCCGCGCGGCACGCGCTGGAGGGCCGGGGCGGTGACCACCGGGAGGCGCACAACGTGTACGGGCTGGCGATGGCGCGCGCCGGGTACGAGGGGCTGGTGCGGGCGCGGCCCGAGGAGCGGCCGTTCCTGTTCTCCCGGTCGGGCTGGGCGGGGATGCAGCGGTACGGCGGGACGTGGTCGGGGGACGTGGCGACGGGCTGGGCGGGGCTGCGGGCGTCGTTGGCGCTGGTGCTGGGGCTGGGGCTGTGCGGGGTGCCGTACTCGGGGCCCGACGTGGGCGGTTTCGACGGGCACCCGTCGCCGGAGCTGTACCTGCGGTGGTTCCAGTTGGGGGCGTGGCTGCCGCTGTTCCGTACGCACGCGGCGATCGACGCGGGGCGGCGGGAGCCGTGGGAGTTCGGGCCGAAGGTGCTGGAGTACGCGCGCGCGGCGCTGGAGGAGCGGGAACGGCTGCGCCCGTACTTCGTGACGCTGGCGCGGCTGGCCCGACTGACGGGGGCGCCCTACGCGCGGCCGCTGTGGTGGGCGGCGCCGGAGGACCGGCTGCTGCGGGAGTGCGGGGACGCGTTCCTGCTGGGGGACGCGCTGCTGGTGGCGCCGGTGCTGGCGCGGGGCGCGGAGCGGCGGGAGGTGCTGCTGCCGCGGGGCCGCTGGTACGACAGGGTGACGGGGCGGGCGTACGAGGGGCCGGGGCAGGCGCTGGTGGAGGCGCCGCTGTCGCGGGTGCCGGTGCTGGTGCGGGCGGGTGCGGTGATTCCGGTGCGGGGTGGGGACGGGGCGGTGGAGCTGGAGGTGTGGGCGCCGGCGCCCGGCCGGTCGGGCGGTGGCCTCACCGTGCGGGACGCGGGTGACGGGTGGGAGCAGGCGGAGGTGGAGCGGTACGTGTCGCGGTGGGAGGGGGACGAGGTGCGGGTGGAGCGCGTGACGGACGAGGGTGCCGTGACGGTCGGGCCCGAGGGGGTGCGGGTGCGCGGCCTGGGCGGGCGGACCTAGGCCGTGCGGAGCCGGTCGTACTCGCCGGCGAACCATCTGCGGACGGCCTCGGTGTGCAGGGGGAAGGCGAGGGGCGCCGGGGCGTACAGGACGTGGTGGCCGGTGGTCTCGGCGGTGGGCGCGGAGGGCGGGAGGGAGCTCGCGGGGCGTTCCGGGAGGAGGCCGAAGAGGAGGAGGTGGCCGCCGGGCGAGCTCATGGCGTCGGCCAGGCGCACGTCGCGGGCGAAGGCCCCGACGCCGGTCTCCTCGCGCAGTTCGCGTACGACGGCGTCCCGCCAGTCCTCGGCGTGGTCGATGATGCCGCCGGGGAGGGCGGTGCCGCCGCGTTCGGGTTCGACGTCGCGGGTGATGACGAGGAGGCCGGTGCCCCGCGGGCCCGTGGCGGGGAGGAGGGCGACCGCGACGGGAAGGGGGTTGCGGTAGGTGACGGCGGCGCAGGCGGGGCAAGTGCGGGGCCAGGAGCCGGCGGGGTCGGCGAAGGGGGCGCCGCACTGGGCGCAATGGGTGTTCTGCACGGGGCGCACTGTACCGATCGGCGCGGGGCTGGTAGACGGTGTGTGTGACGGGACGTACCGCCGGTGCGCGGAGGGTGGCCGCCGCCCTCGCCGCGGGGGCCCTGGCCCTCTCCCCCGCCGTCCCCCCGGACGTGGTGCCGGCCGCCGCGGCGCGCGGGGAGCCGCCGGTGCCGCGGGAGTTCACGGAGCTGCGGGCGGTGGACCCGACGATCCTCCAGGAGATGCGGTACGCGACGGAGCACACCTTCGTGGGCGGGCCGGTGGACGGGTACCGCGAGCCGGTGTGCCTGCTGACCCGGCCGGCGGCGCGGGCGCTGCACCGGGCGCAGACGCGGCTGCTGCGGCGGGGCCACTCGCTGAAGGTGTACGACTGCTACCGGCCGCAGCGGGCCGTCGACCACTTCGTCCGGTGGGCGAAGGACCCGGCGGACGAGCGGATGAAGGCCGAGTTCCACCCGCGCGTGGACAAGTCCCGGCTCTTCGCGGACGGGTACGTCGCGGAGCGGTCCGGGCACAGCCGCGGGTCGACGGTCGACGTGACGCTGGTGCGGCTGCCGGCGGCGCCGACGCGGCCGTACGTACCGGGCGAGCCGCTGGTGGACTGCGCGGCGCCGCGGGAGGAGCGGTTCCCGGACAACTCGGTGGACATGGGGACGGGGTTCGACTGCTTCGACACGCTGTCGCACACGGACGACCCGCGCGTGCGGGGGGCGGCGCGGGCCAACCGGGACCTGCTGCGGGGGGTGCTCGCGGCGGAGGGGTTCGTGAACCTGCCGGAGGAGTGGTGGCACTTCACGTACGAGCCGGAGGAGTTCCCGGACACGTACTTCGACTTCCCCGTCGAGGCCCTCAGGTGGCGGCCGGCTCCGGGGTCGGCTCCGTGAACGTCATCGCGTGCCGGACGACCGCGACCAGGACCTCCTTGACGGACTCGCGCAGCCGCGCGTCGGTCATCAGCAGCGGTACGCCCGCGTCGAGGTCGAGGGCGGCCCGTACCGTCTCGGCGGGGTGGACGTCGGCTCCCTCGAAGCAGTTGACGGCGACCGCGAACGGTATGCGGCGCCGCTCGAAGTAGTCGATGCAGGCGAAGGAGTCCTCCAGGCGGCGCGTGTCGACCAGGACCACCGCGCCGAGGGCGCCCTGCGCGAGCTCGTCCCACAGGAACCAGAAGCGGTCCTGTCCGGGGGTGCCGAACAGGTACAGCACCAGGTCCTCGCGCAGGGTGATCCGGCCGAAGTCCATGGCGACGGTCGTCGTGGACTTGGACTCGACGCCGGCCAGGTCGTCGACCGGCCGGCTCGCCTCGGTCAGGTCCTCCTCGGTGCGCAGCGGCCGGATCTCGCTCACCGCCCCGACGAGCGTGGTCTTGCCCACCCCGAACCCGCCCGCTACCAGGATCTTCAGCGTCACCGGCTCGACCGGTGGCGGACCCTTGCGGCTAGAGCGCCCGAAGGCCATTGACCACCTCACGCAGAATGCTCTCGTCCGGCAGTTCGGCCGGCGGAACGGGACGGGTTACGTGGACGAGCTCCTCCTCGACGAGGTCGCCGACCAGGACGCGGACCACGCCCACGGGCAGGTCCATCCCGGCGGCGAGCTCGGCGATCGACTGGGGGAACTCGCTGCAGCGTTCGACGATCTCCACGTGCTCCGGGGAGAGCGTCTGGTCGCGGCCCGGGTCGTCCGCGGCGGGTTCGGGCACGACCACCGCGATCAGGTCGAGTCGGTGACGGGCGGGGGTGGTGGTGCGTCCGCGGGTCATCGCGTACGGGCGCACCACCGGTCCCGCCTCGTCGTCGAACCAGTGGTGCGCGTCGCCGGCGGGGCGTCCGCGACGCATCTGTCCGACCGCTGCGTCGCTCATCGCATCCCCCCTCACCCGCCGGTGGTCAGACCGGACCGGGGGGCGGTCGCCAGGTGGGCGCCGACGCGCTTGACCATCAGCGTCATCTCGTAGGCGACGAGGCCCACGTCGGAGTCGGAGTCCGCGAGGACCGCGAGGCAGCTTCCGTCGCCGGCGGCGGTGACGAAGAGGAAGGCGTCGTCCAGCTCGACGACGGTCTGGCGGACCTGGCCGGCGTCGAAGTGGCGGCCCACGCCCTTGGCGAGGCTGTGGAAGCCGGACGCGACGGCCGCGAGGTGCTCGCTGTCCTCGCGGCTGAGGTCCCTGGAGCCGCCCGTCGGCAGGCCGTCGCTGGAGAGGACCAGGGCCTTGCGGATGGAGCCGACCCGCTCGACCAGTTCGTCGAGGAGCCAGTTGAGCTCGCCGGTTGAGTTGGATGGTGCGGCGTTCGGTGCGGTCATCGACCGTCCCCCTCCGGTGTCGTTCCTGGTGCTGTCTCACTGCGGGCGCGCTGCCAGCCTCGCTGCATCGCGGCCATGCGGTCGCGTACCTGTTCGGCGTCGCGCTCCGGGTCCTGGGGGTCCGCGGGGCCGGGGCCGGGGCCGGCCGGGGCGGGGGGCCGGTCGGCCTGGTCCCTCAGCTGGGGGACCAGGCTCGCCTGGCGTACGCGGCGGGGAAGGCCGCCGAGGGTCGGGGTGGTCCCGTCGGGCGCGGTGCCGGGGGCGCCGGGGTCGGGGGCGGTGCCCGGGGTGCCGGGGGTGTCGGCGGGGGCGCCGGGGGCGCCGACGCGGCGGCCGTGGCGGGCGACGAGGGCCGGCTTGCGGCGGGGCAGCGGGACCGGGCGCGCGAGGTGGTCGGCGGGCGCGTCGGGCACCTGCGCGTACGGGGCGTGCTCCTCGCGCTGCCCGTACCGTTCGCGCTGCTCGCGCGCGGGGGTGTCGGCGGGGCGCAGGGGCGGGCGGGGGCGGAAGAGGCCGTGCCCGTCGTCCTCGTCGTCCTTGCGGTCGAAGCCGCCGCCCGGTTCCCCGAGGAGGTCGAGCGGGCCGTCCGGTCCGATCGGACCGTCGGAGGCGGAGGACACCCGCGTGAGCGCGGCCCGCCGGGCGGCGGGCTCGGTGCCGGAGCGGCCGGGGGTCCCGCGGTCCAGCCGGAAGCCGGCGCCCTGCGTGTCGGGAGCCTCGGTGAGCAGCGCGGCCGGGAGGAATACGACGGCGGTCGTGCCGCCGTACGGGGAGGGCTGGAGCGAGACCCGGACGTTCTGGCGCCGGGCGAGGCGGCTGACGACGAAGAGGCCCAGCCGGTCGGTGTCGGACAGCTCGAACTCGGGGGTCTCGGCGAGGCGGAGGTTCGCGTCGAAGAGGTCTTCCGGCGACATGCCGAGGCCCCGGTCGTGGATCTCCAGGGTGAAGCCGTTGGTGACGCGTTCGCCGTGCACCTGGACCGCCGTGTGGGGCGGCGAGAAGGCCGTGGCGTTCTCCAGGAGTTCGGCGATGAGGTGGGTCAGGTCCGCGACGGCGGGGCCGGCGACGCCGATGCGCGGCAGGCGGCGCACCTCGACGCGCTCGTAGTCCTCGACCTCCGCGACCGCCGCGCGGACCACGTCCATGAGCTGGACGGGCCTGCGCCACTGCCGGGAGGGGGCGGCTCCGGAGAGGATCACCAGGCCCTCGGCGTGACGGCGCATGCGGGTGGTCAGGTGGTCGAGGCGGAACAGGTCGGCGAGTTCCTCGGCGTCCTCGGTGCGCCGCTCCATCGTGTCGAGGAGGGTGAGCTGGCGGTGGAGGAGGACCTGGTTGCGGCGGGCGAGGTTGACGAAGACCTCGGAGACGCCGCGGCGCATCCCGGCCTGTTTGACGGCGGCTTCGACGGCGGCCCTCTGGAGGGTGTTGAGGGCCTTGCCGACCTGGCCGATCTCGTCCTTGTCGTACTCCAGCCGCGGGACCTCGGTCTCGACGTCGACGTGCTCGCCGGCGGCGAGGCGGCGCATCACGCTGGGGAGCCGGACGCCGGAGACCTCCTGGGCCTCCTTGCGGAGCCGGGTCAGGTCGCGGACGAGGCCGCGGCCGACGCGTACGGAGACGACGAGGGAGCACAGGACCGCGAGGAAGCCGAGGATGCCGGCGATGCCCGCCTTGAGGAGGACGCTGTACGCGGCGGGCTCGACGCGGTCCTGGTAGCGGTCCCCCGCCAGGCGGTTCTCGGCGGCGAGGCCGCCGAGGACGGTGTTCGCGGCGTCCTGCCAGCGGGCGGTGTCGGTGGCGCGCGGGTCGTCGGCGGGCCCGGCGGTGATGACGGCTTCCTCGGCCTGGCGCAGCGGCTGCGTCTCGGGGCTGCTCCAGTACGCCTGGTAGGCGTCGCGCTCGGCCAGGGGCAGCACTTCGAGGCTGGTCTCGTAGAACTGCCGGCGGCGGGCGACGAGGTCGGAGACGAGGCGGACCTCCTCGGCGGTGAGGCGGTCGCTGACGAGGGAGGAGACGACGAGGGCGTCCTCCCGGGCGAGCATCTCGCGCGCGCGGGCGAGGCCGACGAGGGCGCGTCCCTGCTTCTCCATCTCGACGTTGTCGATGGCGTGGAGGTGGACGAGGAAGCTGTAGCAGGGGTCGATGAGCCGGTTGTAGAACTCCAGGGCCTGGAGACGGCCGACCGCCCTCGTGTCGATGGAGTGGCGCAGCGTCGCCAGCCCGTCGAACGCCGCGAGGAGGGAGGTGAACCGCTGGGCCGCGGTGTCGTGCATGGCGTCGACGACGCGCGGGTCGCGGGCGTGGGCGCGGATGGCGGCGACGGTGCGGTCGGTGGCCGCGCGGTCGCGGCGCAGGGTGCCGAGGGCGTCGGCGGTGCGCGGGTCGGCCAGGTAGAGGAGGCTCTGGCGGCGTTCCCGCTGGATGACGTGGACGGTTTCCTCCAGGGGGTAGCCGACCTTCTGCATGATCTGGCCGACGTCGAGGAGGTGGTCGGCCTCGCGGCCGGTGATGAAGGTCGCGAACCCCCACAGGCCGGTGAGGGACAGGAGCGGGACGAGCAGCAGCGCCACGATCTTCCTGCGGATCGACTTCCCGCGAAAGCCCATGGCCTCCCCCAGCCCGCCCGGCCGCCCGGCGCGGCGCGAGGTGCACACATCGACTCACCAGCAAACGGAGCGAGCCTACTACTGCCGCCAGGCCGACTCGAAGGCCCGTCCGGTCGTTTTTCGGCCTCCGCGCACACTGTTGATCACGCCTTGCCCCGGTATCAAGGGAGTTGACAAACCGGACCGTGACGGAGGACACCTGGCGAGGTGTCACTTCTCGCGATGTGTCGGTTGGCTGGAATTGCACCTTCCGGGAATCTTCCCGTGCGCCAACGCGTCTAGTCGTACGGGGCGGCGGGTTCTGTCGGCGTACATCGGTCCGAGGCGGGCAGTCACCCTGATGTCGGTCGAGTGGCGGGGAGGGACGGCGGATGAGCACGGGGCGGCGCGAGCTGTGGGTGGAGGAGCCGGTGGGTCGGCGCAGGTTGCCGGACCCGGTGCGCACGGTGGCGGTGCGGGCCTGGCTGATCGCCGCGCTGACGCTGATCCAGGCGGTCGCGGCGTACCTGCTGACGCTCGCCGGGTCCTGGCTGGCGCTCCCCCTGGTGCTGAGCAGCATCGGCAGCACGGTGGTGGCGACCTGGTCGGTCCTCGACGTGTGGGTGACGCGGCAGGTGTGGAAGCAGCGGTACGGGGTGGTGTCCGAGCCGAGCAGCACGGCGCGGCAGTTGCGGCGGGAGCGGCGCACGGCCCGGCGGGCCGCCCGGCGCGCCGAGCGCATACGGAGGCGGCAGGCGCGGTCGGCGCGCGGTGCGGACGGGCCGGCCCCCGCGACCCCGGCCGTCGACGTGCCGACTGTGGAGGTGCCGGCCGTCGACGTGCCCCGGGGGGCCGCGCGGGACGTGCCGGGGCGGCGGGGCGCGCGTGCCCCGCAGCCGGGACGGGGAGAGCTGTCCCGGGCGTGACGGCCGCGGTGCCCGGCGCCGCGGCCGGGCCGGGCGCCGCAGCTCCGCCGGTCAGCCGGCGCTCGGCTGGGGCGCCGGGGCCGTGCTCCGCTTGAACATGCGGGTCGCGGTGATCTCGCCGTGCACCGCCGGCTCGCCCTCCTGCGCGGGCTGCGGCAGGCCGGGCCGCAGGTGCTCCTCGACGCTGATGTACTTCAGGCCGGCCCGCAGGTCCGCGTCGTTGCGCAGCCGGATCACCAGCGGGAACTCGGCGAGCGCCGTCGTGTCGAACAGGCCCGTCGTGTACAGCAGTTGGACCCCGAGCGCGTCGGACACGGCGCGCTGGAGCTCCAGCAGGTAGGTGGCGTTGGCGCGGCCGATGGGGTTGTCGAGGAACAGCGTGCCGGCGTGCCGGTGCTTGTCGCGGCCCCGGTCGTTGCTGCGGAGCGCGGCCATCGTGCAGTACAGGGCGATGGCGGCGGTGAGCAACTGGCCGCCGGAGAACACGTCGCCCATCTGCCCGACGGGGACGCGCTCGGCGCGCAGCACCGCGTCCGGCTTGAGGATCTCGACGGCGACGCCCTTGGGCTGGAGGGCCGCGTGGACGCCGCGCAGCAGCAGGGACACGCCGTCGCGGCGCAGGTCGGAGTTCTTCCTGACGGCGGCGCGGGTGGCCTCGTCGACGACCTCGCCCAGCCGTTCGACGAGCGTCGTCTGGTCCGGTTCCTCGAAGCGGATGCGGAGGAACTCCTGGCCCGACCACTCGCCGAGCCCCTCGGGGAGGCGGGACAGCCGCTGGGCCGAGCGGAGCGTCGTCAGCGCCGACTCGACGAGGCCGCGCAGCCGGTCGACGATCGAGTCGCGGTTGCGTTCGAGCTGGGCCAGTTCGTCGGTGAGGACGCGCAGGCGCGGCGCGAACGCCTCGGCCCATCGGGCGGCGTGCTCCGGCAGCGCGGACGCCGGCAGCTCGCGGATCTGCTGCCGGGCCGGGGTGCGCACCTGCTCGTAGCGGGTGGAGTTGGCGTGCCGTACGAGGACGTCGCACGCCTCCCGCACGGCCGTGTCGGCGGCGGACAGGTCGGCGGCGCAGCCGCGCAGGGAGCGCCGGGCCTCGGCGGCGGCGCGGCGGGCCTCCTCCAGGGAGTCGGCGTAGGGCTGCGGCTCCTGCGGGTCGTCGTCGGCCTGGTCGCGCAACAGGTCGCGCAGGAGCGCCGCCAGCTCGTCGAAGGCGCTCGCGGCGTCCTCGGCGGCGCGGTGGGCCCGCAGGAGGTGCGCGTGGGTGGCGCGGGCCGTCTCCAGGTCGTCGGTGCGGGCGGCGAGGTCACCGGTGGCCGTGCGCAGCAGGGACTGGGCCTGCTCGGCGTCGGCGGGGACCAGTTCCTCGGGCAGGTCGGTGTGCGCGTCGCCGTCCGTGGGGGCGAGCCGCTCGGCCTCGCCGCGCAGCCGGCCCAGTTTCTCGCTGGCCTCGGACGCCCGGGACTCCAGCAGTTGGACGAGCGCCTCGGCGCGGGCAGCGGCGGCCTGGCGGGACGGGCCGTCGGCGCCCTCGGGGCTGTCGAGGAGCTGGGCGGCACGGGTGCGGACCTTGTTGGTGAGCCGGTCCAGTTCGGCGAGGGCGGCGCTCTCGTCGCTCTCGGCACGGGCCTGCTCGGCGCGCAGGTCGGCACCGACGCCCACCTTCTCGTACAACTGCGACGCGGCCCGGTACGCCTCGCGGAGGGCCGGCAGGGAGGGGCGGGGGACGCCGCCGTCGAGGAGGGCGGTGCCGTCCGGCTTCTCCTCGGGGAGGTTCTCGGGGGCGCCGGCGATCTCGGCGCGTTCGGCGCGCAGGGCGCGGGCGGTGCGGTGGGCGTCGTCGGCGGCGCGCTGGGCGGTGCGGCGGTCCTCGTCGGCGGCGCGGGCCCGTTCGAGGCACACCTGGGCCCGGGCCTCGGCTTCGGCGGCCTCGTCGGCGAGCTCCCGGAGGCGGGCCTGCCAGCCGGCCCGTTCGCGGAGGCGGAAGGCGAGGCCGGAGAGGGCGTCGGCGGCGCGGCGGGCGCGCTGGGCGGCCTCCTGGCGCTCGTCCCGTACGCGGGCGGTCTCGGCGGCGGCCTCGTCGGCCTCGGCACGGGCGGTGCGGGCCTCGGCGAGGGCGACCCGGGCGGTCTCGGCGGCTTCGCGCGCGGTGGCGGCGGCCTCCGCGAGTTCGGCGAGCATGCCGGGCGGGCAGTCGGCGCGCCAGGAGCCGATGCGGGCGGCCAGCGACCGGTCGCCGGCGAGGCGGGCGGCGAGGGCGCGGATCTCCTCGTCGCGGGCGGCGGCGCGGGCGCGCAGGGCCTGGCGCTCCTCGTCGGCGGCGTGTTCGTCGTGCATGGCCGGGTTCGGCGGGACGAGGAACACCTCGCTGTCGCCGTCCCCGGCCCGGGGCACCGGGGCGAGAAGCGCGGCGGCGGTGCCGACGGCGACGGCGGAGCGCGGGAGGAGGGCGGCGCCGGCCAGCGCCTCGCGGGCGCGGACGTACGACTGGGGGTCGGTGACGACGACGCCGTCGACCAGTTCGGGGCGGGCGGCGAGGACCGCCGCGTGGTCGGCCGGGTCGACGGACTGGGCGAGGTAGCGCCAGCCGGGCAGGGCGGGGACGCCGTGCTCGCCGAGGAACTCGACGGTGGCGAGGACGTCGGGGCCCGGCGGCAGGAGGCCGCCGTCGCCGAGGGCGCCGAGGATGCGGGCGTCGTCGGCGGCGGCCGTGCGCAGGTCGAACAGCTTGCGTTCGGCCGAGGCGATGTGCTGGTCGAGGAGTTCGCGCAGCTCGTCGGCGTACCGGTCGAGGTCCTCGGCGGTCAGCCCGCCCTGGGCGGTGCCGGACGGCACGGCGGCGCCGGGGGCCGCCGGGGCGTCCTCGCCGGTGTTCTGCCGGGGGACCTGGGGCGCCTTCCGGGCCCCGGGGAGGCCGAGGAGTTCGGCGAGGCGCTCGTCGGCGGCGATGGACCCGGCGGCGCGCCGCTCGGCCTGGTGGGCGTGCTCGGCGGCCTGGGCGGCGTCGGCGGCGCGGGCGGCGGCCAGTTCGGCGCGGGACTCGTCGGCGGCGGCCTCGCGGGCCCGTTCGGCGGCGAGACGGGCGGCTTCGCGGGCGGTGTCCCAGGCGGCGACGGCGGTCTTCTCGGCGTCGCTGGCGGCGAGGGCGGCGCGCGCGGGGTCCGCGTCGGGGGCCGTGTCGTCGAGCCAGCCGGCCCGTACGGCCTCGGCGGTCTCCTGTTCGACCTCGGCGAGGCGCTGGCGCAGGTGGCCGGCCTCGCTGCGGGCGCGCTGGGCCTCGGTGGCGGCGGCGGTGGCGTCGCGGTGCGCGGTCTCCGCGGTCTCCTGGAGGACGGCGGAGCGCCGCTCCTCCTCGTCGGCGTGGCGTTCGCCGTCCTCGGCGGCGGCGTGGAGGGCCCGTACGAGGTCGGCGGCGGCCTTGGCGCGGGCCGCGAGGGCGGGGGCGGCGTCCCGTTCCGCCTCCTGGATGGCGGCGGCCACGCGCGCGGAGCGGTCGGCTGCGGCGCGGTGCCGGAGGACGGCTTCGGCGGCCTGCCAGGCCGCGTGGAGGGTGCGGGCGTCGGACAGCTCGCGGCGCTGGGCGGCGGCGCCCTTCTCGGCGGCGGCCAGGGCCAGGGAGGCGTGCCGGTAGGCGAGCTCGGCGGCGACGAGGGAGCTGCGGGCGCGGGCCCGTTCGGCGGCGGTGACCGTGTCGGCGGCGGTGGTGACCTGCTCGGCGAGTTCGGCGGAGCGGCCGCGTTCCTCGGCGGCGCGGGCGGAGAGGCGGCGGGCGAGGGTGCGGGTGCGGCGCTCGGCGGCGGCGTGGACGTCGCGGGCGCGGGCGCGGGTGTCGGCGGCTTCGACGATGCGGCCGAGGAGGTCGACGGAGCCGGCGGTGAAGTCGCGTTCGGCGGTGAGTTCGGCGCGGCGGCCGAGCTTGCTGCCGAAGCCGCTGACGAGGTCGGCGAGGCCGTCCGTGTCGCGGGTGTCGGTGACGGCGCGCAGGAGGAGGTCGGTGAAGTCGGAGTCCTTCTTGACCGCGAAGAGGCCGGCGGCCTCGCCCTCGTCGGCGTTCATCTCGCGCTGGTAGCGGAAGAGTTCGGGGTCGAGGCCGAGGTCACCGAGGTGCTCGTTCCAGCGGTCGTGGATCTCCTCCCAGTACACCTCCAGGTGCGGGTAGGCCCTGCCGGCCTCGGTGAGGGCGTCGCGGAAGCCCTTCATCGTGCGGCGGCGCCCCCGGGCGCCGGAGGCCCCCTCGCCGGGCGGGCGGACGGAGGTGGACTCGGCGACGGGGAGGTTGTCGAGGCTGAGGCCCGGGCCGGGGCGGAAGGAGTACCAGGCCTCGGCGAACTTGCGGGGGTCGTTGGAGACCTGGCGGCCGCGCCACTCGCTGACCTTGCCGACGACGACGAGTTCCCCGGTGAGGGTGTGTTGCCACTCCAGGGCGACGTGTCCGCAGTCGTCGGCGAGGAGGAACTTGCGGAGCACGCCGGAGCTGGCGCCGCCGAGGGTGTTGCGGTGGCCGGGGAGCATCACCGAGAAGATCAGCTTGAGGAGGACGGACTTGCCGCCGCCGTTCTCCAGGAACAGCACACCCGCGGGGGCGGGGCGGCGGGGCGGGCCGACCGGCTCGTCCTCGAAGAACTCCGCCTGGGTGGGGGCGGGACGGGGCACGGGCGCGCCCACTCCGCGCAGGTCCAGAACGGTGTCGGCGTAACGCGCACCGGCGGGTCCGATGGAGTAGAGGCGGACCCGGGACAGCTCGTACATGGCGGCGGACTCTCGTCGGTGGTTCGGAGGTGCGGTTGTCGGGTTGCCCGGGGGCGGGCGGTGCGGGCGGCGTCAGCCGTGGAAGGGGAGGCCCGCGTCGGCGACCAGCTCCAGGTCGTCGCCGTCCGGCGGGGGCAGGAGGGTGGCGGAGCCGTCCGTGACGGGGACGACGCCCAGGTCGAGGAGTTCGGCCAGGGCGGCGCTGCCGGCCATGTCGCGGACCTGGAGCTGGTAGCGGGCGGTCGTGCGGTACGTGCCTCCCGCGTCGTCCCCGGTGCGCTGGAGGAAGCCGGAGTCGGTGAGGAAGGCGACGGCCTTGCCGATGATGCCGGTGGTGGAGCCGGCGAGGCGGCGGGCGTCCTTGGTGGCGCCGGTGGCACTGCGGCGCGTGTAGACCCGCCAGGCGGCTTCGAGGCCGGGGGCGTCGGAGGCGGGATCGGTGTTCTCGCCCTCCTGCTCGGCGCGCTCCTCCAGGAGGCGGCACGCCTGCCGTACGAAGGCGTCGACGCCGTTGACGGTGACGCGGCCGATGTAGCCGTCGTCGGCGAGGTCCTCGGGGCGGGGGAAGGCCAGTGCGGCGATCGCCAGGTGGGCGAGGCCGTGCAGGAAGCGGTCGGCGGAGTCGGTGGAGGCGCGGCGCGCGTAGTCGCCCATGCGGACGGCGAAGACGGAGTCCTCGCCCGCGGTGACGGCCATGCCCGCGCGCGGGGAGACCTCCAGGACGACGAGGCCGAGGCCGGTGGCGACGGCGTCGGCGAGCCGGGCGAAGGCCGGGTCCTCGCGGTAGCGGCGGAGCAGCTCGGCGTACTCGGCGTCGCGGGCGGGGAGCAGCTTGGGCTGGAGGCCGAAGGAGACGAGCCGGGCGGCGTCGGCCGCGTCGGCGGGGGTGACGCCGCCGGACGGGGCGGGCCCGGGGGCCCGCTCGGCTACGGGCTCGCTCCACGCGTCGGTGTGCTCGGCGTGGTGGTCGCTCACGGCTGGTGCTCCTCGGTGCTGCTGGTGGTCGCGGTCATGTCGGGTCCGTGCGGTCGGCGGCCATGCCCGCCGCGTCGAGCAGGGCCGTGCCGACGATCAGGTCGGCGCCGCCGAACTCGGGGTCGTCCAGCTCCGTGCCGTCGTCGACGGCGAACAGGAGGCGCTCCTCGCCCTGGCGGTAGGCCGTGCCGACCGGGGGGCTGGCGGCGTGGACGGCGAGGAGGGCGACGAGGTACGGCAGGTCGGGGTCGCGGAGGCGGGCCTCGGCGAGGAGGCCGGAGAGGCGTCGGGGCGCGTCGTGCTCCAGGTCGAGCAGGTCCATGGCGGCGGTCAGCTGCTCCTCGCTGAAGCGGCTGTCGTCGGGCGTGGCGATCAGGTCGGGCTCGGGCATCTCGGCGCCGAGGTGCTCGCGCTCCGCTGGCGGGGTGAGGAGCAGGTCGACGAGGTCGCCGACGCGGACGGCGCCGGGGGTGCGCAGGCCCGTGCCGTGCGCGAAGTACGCGTCGGTGACGCGGGTGGCCCGCTCGACGGGGAGCGGCAGCAGCGGGGCGACGAGCTGGCCGTACAGGTCGAGGCCGGCGCGGGCGGCGGGTCGCGCGAAGGCCTGGCGGTCCTGCTCGGCGCGGAACAGCGGGCCGGCTTCCAGGAGGCGGGACTGGAGCTGCGTGTGGCGGCGGATGCAGTCCTTGACTATGTCGACGAGTTCGGCGGCGCGCCGCTTGTGCTCGGGGTCCTCGGCCTCGTCCCGGGCCTTGCGGATGTTGGTGAGGATCGCGTTCTCGTGGCGGTACCGGTCCGCCACGTGCGCGAGGGCCTCGTCGATCATGTCGGGGACGGTCTTGAGCCAGTCGACGGCGCGGACGTCGCGCCGGGTCGCCTCCAGGGTCTTGCGGAGGGTCTCGGCGTACTGGACCGTGCGGTAGCGGGCCTGCTCGGCGGCGAGCTGGGCGTCGGCGAGCCGGCCGCGGCTGATCAGCACCTCGAGCTTGACCTCGGCGGCGATCTGGGCGCTGGTGACGTCCGTGTCGAGGGCGCCCACCAGGACGTTGACGGCTTCGTCGGTGGTGCGGAGGTAGACGCCGCCGCCGTAGCCGGGGACTTCCTCGACGAGCTTGAAGTCGTAGTCCCTGCGGACGTACACGCCGTCGGGGCCGAAGGTGCCGTAGACGGCGCGGAAGCCGCGGTCGACGCTGCCGACGTTGATCAGGTTCTCCAGGACCCAGCGGGCGACGCGCTCGTGTTCGGCGGCGGGGCGCTCGGGGGCCTGGGCGGCGACGCGGGGCAGCAGGCGGGCGACGATCTGCTCGTGGTCGGCGCCCGTGTCGAAGTCCATGTTGAGCGTGACGAGGTCGATCGCGGCGAGGGCGACCTCCGCCATGGCGTAGACCGAGTACTCCCCCGCCAGGTTCGCCTTGCGGGCGTCCAGGTCGTGCAGGGGCGCGGTGCAGGCGAGCGCGCGGAGGCGCCGCGCCAGTCCTTCGTCGGCGGCCGGGCCCTGCGCGGGCCGCGGCCCCGCGCTGAGCTGGGGCGGAACGAGTTCCGTCGGTTCCGTCGGGGCAGGCGAGGTCACGCTGCACAGAGTAGGTCCTCGCAGTGACAGCGGTCGAAACGGCGCGGGAGGGGCCGGGGGTGGGAGCGCAGGGGCGGGGGCGCGGGAGCGGAAGGACGGGAGCTCAGGAGCGCGGGGGCGCGGGAGCGCAGGGGTGGGGCAGCGGGCGGGCGGCTCAGGCCGGTGCGCCGTCCGCCACGCGGCGGGCGTAGACCTCGACGAGCTGGGCGCGCGAATCGTCGAGGTAGTCGGCGAGGAGGCGCTCGGCCGTGGTGCGCTCCCCGGCCCGCAACGCGTCCAGGATCTCCCGGTTCCGTACGAGATACGGCTCGTGGAGGGCGTGCGGGTCGTCCACCACGTGGAAGGCGAGGCGGAGTTCGGCGAGGACGCCGCGCATCAGTTCGTCGGTGCGTTCGCTCCCGGCGAGGGCGACGAGTTCGCGGTGGAAGTGGATGTTGGCGGTCGAGACGCCCCTCCAGTCGCCGGCGCGGGCGTGGCGCTCGCCCTCCGCCACGGCGGCGGCCAGGCCGTCGAGGGCGAAGGGCGGGTCGCCCAGGTCGTGCACGACGGCGCACTCGACGAGGTGCCGGGTGCGGTAGATGTCGACGACGTCGTCGACGGCGAGGACCCGTACGAACACCCCGCGGTTGAGCTCGTGGACGAGCAGCCGCTCGTGGGTGAGCAGGCGGAACGCCTCGCGCAGCGTGTTGCGGGAGACGCCCAGCGCGCCGCCGACGCCGTCCTCGGACAGCCGGGTGCCCGGCGGGAAGTACCCCTCGGCGATACGGGTACGCAGGATGTCCGCGACCCGCTCGGCCGTGCTCGTGCGCCCCAGCAGGACCCGGTCGTCCGCCAGTCCACCGCTCGTCGTCACCGGCACCCCTTCCCTCCGTTCGACCCCGGCTCCCGCCCCGGCCCCGCGCCGGGCCGTCCGCGGGGCCCTCGCCGCGGACCCCGTCCGCCGCCGTGGCCATCGTAGAGAACGGGTTGTCCACAGGCCTTGTGGGATCGTTCAACGATCCCCTACCTTCGTCGTCACCGCACGGCTCCACTCAGGCACGCTCCTCACCCCCTGCGAGGTGCAGATGGGTACGACCCGGTCCGAACCGGCCACGACCCCCCGGAAGGCGGGCGGCGAGCCGCCGCTCACCTGGCTGCGCGCCCTCGGGCCACGCGGCCGGCGGGCCTTCACCGGCGCGTTCGGCGGCTACGCCCTGGACTCCTACGACTTCTTCGCGCTGCCGCTGAGCATGGTGGCCGTCGCCGCATACTTCGGCCTGGACAGCGGCCGGACCGGGCTCCTCACCACCGTCACGCTGGTGGTGTCGGCGGTCGGCGGCGCGCTCGCGGGGATACTCGCCGACCGGATCGGCCGGGTGCGCGCGCTGATGGTCACGGTCGTCACGTACGCGGTGTTCACCGTCGCGTGCGGCTTCGCGCCGAACTACGAGACGCTGCTGGTCTTCCGCGCCCTGCAGGGCCTGGGCTTCGGCGGCGAGTGGGCGGTCGGGGCGATCCTGGTCGCCGAGTACGCGTCGGCGCGGCACCGGGGGCGCACGCTGGGCGGCGTCCAGAGCGCGTGGGCGGCGGGCTGGGCGCTCGCCGTGGTCGTCTACACGCTGGTGTTCCACCTCCTCGACCCCGACACGGCGTGGCGGGTGATGTTCTGGACGGGCGCGCTGCCCGCGCTGCTGGTGGTGTACGTGAGGCGGCACGTCGAGGACGCCCCGGAGGCGGCCCGCGTGCGGCGGGAGAGCGCCGGGCGCGGCTCGTTCGCGGGGATATTCCGGTCGGGGCTGGCGCGGACGACGCTGTTCGCGGTGCTGCTGTCGACCGGTGTGCAGGGCGGCTACTACACCCTGGCCACGTGGGTACCCACGTACCTGAAGGCGGAGCGCGGCCTGACGGTCGTCGGTACGGGCGGCTACCTCGCGTTCCTCATATCGGGGGCGTTCCTCGGCTACCTGACCGGGGGGTACCTCACGGACCGGCTGGGTCGGAAGCGCAACATCGTGCTGTTCGCCGTCCTGTCGGCGGTGTGCACCGTGGCGTACGCGAACATCCCGGCAGGGGCGGACGGGCTGGTGCTCGTCCTCGGGTTCCCGCTGGGCTTCTGCATGTCGGCCATCTTCAGCGGCTTCGGGTCCTTCCTGGCCGAGCTCTACCCGACGGCGGTGCGCGGCACGGGGCAGGGGTTCACGTACAACACGGGCCGTGCCGTGGGAGCGTTCTTCCCGGCGCTGGTCGGCTTCCTGGCGGACGGCTGGGGGGTGGGCGGGGCCCTGGTGTTCGGGGCGGCCGGGTACGGCATCGCCGTGGTGGCGCTGCTCGGGCTGCCCGAGACGCGGGGGCGGGAGCTGTGGTGACGACCGGCGGAGCACGATCCGCTCCGGCGGGTGCGGACAGGGATTTCGAAGGAGTCGACGGACGTGACCCGGGCATCGATCGATCTCAACGCCGACCTCGGCGAGGGCTTCGGCCGCTGGCGGCTGACCGACGACGAGCAGTTGCTGTCCGTCGTCAGCAGCGCCAACGTGGCGTGCGGCTTCCACGCCGGGGACGCGGCCACCATGCGCCGTGTGTGCGCCCTCGCCGCCGAGCGGGGGGTCCGGATCGGCGCCCAGGTCTCCTACCGCGACCTGGCCGGATTCGGGCGGCGCGCCATGGACGTGCCGGCGGACGAGCTGGCGGCCGAAGTGGCCTACCAGATCGGCGCCCTGGAGGTGTTCGCACGGGCCGCCGGGGCGCGGGTGTCGTACGTGAAGCCGCACGGCGCCCTGTACAACCGGGTCGTGCGCGACGAGGAGCAGGCGCGGGCCGTGGTCGAGGGGGTGCTGCTGACCGGTGAGCGGCTGCCGCTGCTGGGACTGCCGGACTCGCGGCTGCACGCGTGCGCGCGGGAGGCGGGCCTCCCGGTCGTCACGGAGGCCTTCGCGGACCGGGCCTACGCGGCGGACGGGACGCTCGTGCCGCGGGGGCGGGAGGGCGCGGTCCTCCACGACCCGGAGACGGTCGTCGAGCGGTCGGTGTCCATGGCCCGGTTCGGGACGGTGACGTCGCACTGCGGGCGGACCCTGTCCGTCCGGGCCCGGTCGCTGTGCCTGCACGGAGACACACCGGGGTCGGTGGAGCTGGCCCGGCGGGTGCGGGCCCGGCTGGAGGCGGCCGGTGTGCGGGTGGAGGCGTTCACGTGAGGGCCCTGGAGGTGGGTGGGCGGGCGCTGCTGCTGGAGTTCGACGGCGGCGAGGAGGCGCGGGCGTTCCACGCCGAGCTGCTGCGGAGGCGGGCGGCCGGCACGCTGCCCGCCGTCCGCGAGATCGTGCCGGCCGCGCGGACGGTGTTGCTCGACGGGGTGGCCGATCCGGGGCGGCTGGCCGCGGAGGCCGCCGGGTGGGAGGTGCCGCCGCTCGACGCGCACGCGGGCCCCCTGGTGGAGGTGCCGGTCCGGTACGACGGGCCGGACCTGGCGGAGGTCGCCGCGGTGTGGGGGGTGGCGCCCGGGGAGGTCGGCCGTATCCACGCGGCGGCCGAGTACCGGGTGGCGTTCTGCGGGTTCGCGCCGGGCTTCGGATACCTCACCGGGCTGCCGGAGCGGTACGGCGTTCCGCGCCGGGCCACGCCGCGCACGGCCGTCCCGGCGGGCGCGGTCGCCCTGGCGGGCCCGTACACGGGTGTCTATCCGCGCTCGTCGCCCGGCGGGTGGCAGTTGGTCGGGACGACCGACGCGGTGCTGTGGGACCCCGCGCGGGAACCGGCGGCACTGCTGTCGCCGGGGGTGCGGGTGCGGTTCGTCGAGGAGGGCGCGTGACGGACCGGGCCTTCACCGTCGTACGGGCCGGGGCGCTGACCACGGTGCAGGACCGGGGCCGGTCCGGGCACGCGCACCTGGGGGTGCCGCGGTCCGGGGCGCTCGACCCGTACGCGGCCGCGCTGGCCAACCGGCTGGTCGGCAACGACGAGGGGGCGGCGGTGCTGGAGACGACGCTCACCGGCTGCGCGCTGCGGCCGTGGTGCGGGGTGACCGTGGCAGTGGGCGGCGCGCCCTGCCCGGTCACCGTCGACGGGCGGCCGGTGGCGTGGGGCGCGGCGGTCCGGGTCGCGGCTGGTGCCGTCCTGGAGGTGGGCGCGGCGGTGCGGGGCGTCCGGTCGTACGTGGCGTTCGCGGGGGGTGTGGCGGCCGAGCCGGTGCTGGGGAGCCGGTCCACGGACCTGTTGTCGGGGCTCGGGCCCGCGCCGCTCGCGGACGGCATGACGCTGCCGTTGGGTGCCCCGCCGGAGGATGCCGCCCACTACGAGGGGGCGCCCTGGCGGGGCGTGCCGGAGGAGGTGGTGCTGGGGGTGCGGTTCGGGCCGCGGGACGACTGGTTCACGGGTGGGGCGCTGCGGACGCTCACCACGTGCCCGTACCGGGTCTCGGCGGCGTCCAACCGGGTCGGGCTGCGCACCGAGGGCCCGCCTCTGGAGCGGGCGCGCTCGGGGGAACTGCCCAGCGAGGGCATGGTGCTGGGGGCCGTGCAGGTGCCGCCGGACGGCCGGCCCGTGGTGTTCCTGGCGGACCATCCGACGACCGGCGGGTACCCGGTGGTGGCCGTGGTCCGGGAGGCGGACCTGGTGGCGGCCGCGCAGGCCGTGCCGGGGGCGCGCGTGCGGTTCGTGCGCGTCCGGTGACGCCCGCCGCAGCGTACCGCGCGTACCGCCGCTGCCGGGACGCGCCCGGGCGGGGTGCACCCGGGCGGGGCGTCCGCTCGAAGTACCGGCCCCCGGCGACGTCCGGTGGGCCCGGGCCCGGCGGGTGGGCGGCCGGGCTCCGGCGGACGTGACCAGGCTCCGGCGGGTGGGCGGCCGGGGCCGCCGCCCGGGGCCTCCGCCACGGACCGCCGCCCGGCCCCGTCTCGACCGCGCCGGCGCCGGAGGGGAGGGGACCGTCGGCGCCGGAAGAGAGGGGACCGTCGGCGCCGGGGCCCGCCGGGTCAGACGGCCGGCGCGTCGGGGCCGATGCGGCTGCGCACGGCGGTCTGCACCTCGTCCTCCTCCACCGGGTCGGCGGCGAGCCTGCGCAGCCGCTCGGCGACGCGTACGTCCCCGGTCTCGGCGTGCCGGGCGGCGACCTCCCGCGTGGTCTCCTCGCAGTCCCACAGGCACTCGACGGCGAGGCCGGTCGGGAAGGTCGGGTCGGTCGCGGCGAGGGCGCGGGCGGTGCGGCCGCGCAGTTCGGAGGAGGCGGTCTCGCGGTAGACGTGCCGCAGTACGGGGGCGGCGCAGCCGATGCCGAGGCGGCCTGCGCCGTCGACGAGCGGGTACAGCGACGGCGCGTCGGGGCCGTCCGTGCGGACGGCCTGGCGCAGCGCGTCGAGGACGAGGGGGGCGTCCTGTTCGCCGCCGCGGGCGGCCAGGACGCCGCCGGCGGACGTGCCGAGCGCGTCGGGCCGGTGCACCCAGCCGCGCGCGCGGTCGACGGCCGCCTCGCCGCACATCCGCTCGAAGGCGGCGACGGCCGCCTCGGCGACGGTGCGGGACGGGCTGCTCGCGGCGGCCTCGATCAGGTCGAGTACGGCGGGGTCGCGGCCCTCGGCGAGGTAGTGCAGGGCGGCGCAGCGGGCGCCGTCGGGGCCGCCGCGGGCGGCCTCCAGGATCAGCTCGCGGTCGTCGGGGCCCGCCACGGCGGTGAGGCAGCGGGCGGCCGGCACGTGCAGGGCGGTGCCGCGCTCCAGTCCCTGCTGGGCCCAGTCGAAGACGGCCTGGACGCTCCAGCCGGGGCGGGGCCCGGTCGGCCGCATCTGGCGTTGCCAGCGGTCGAAGGAGCCCTGTTCGCGGGCGGCGCGCACGCGGCCGCCCACGGTATCGCGCGGATCCTCGCCCCACAGCCGCCAGGGGCGGGGCTCGTAGGCGTCGCGGACGGCGGCGGCCAGCGCGGCGTCGCCCTCGGGGGTGGTGGGGAAGCGGGCCAGGACGACGTCGGCGAGGCCGCGCAGCGCGGTGTCGTCGTCGCGGAGGGCCAGCTCGTCGAGGGCCCACGCCCAGTTGCTGCCGGTCGCGGTGTAGCGGCGCAGCAGCAACAGGGCGTCACGGCGGCCGTACGAGGCGAGGTGGCCGAGCACGGACAGCGCGAGGCCGGTCCGGCACTCCTCGGTGTCGAGGTGGTCGTCGACACCGAACAGGTGCTCCTCGATCGCCTCGAGTCCGCCGTGCAGGTCCAGGTAGAGGCGCGCGTAGTAGAGGGAGCGGTTCTCCACCTGCCAGTCCTGACGGGGGTCGTGGAGGACGCAGTGGTCGAGGGCGGCGAGCGCTTCGGCGCGTGGCGCGGCCAGCGCGTGCAGCGTGCCGTCGCCGCGGCCCCTCTGCAGCAGGCCGAGCAGGGTGCCGCTCGGCGCTATGACGGGTTCGAACATGGAAAACGCCTCACATCAAGCTGTCGACGCAACGGGCGCGGTCGGGTGTCCCGAAGCAACCGGGTGGGTTGATTGCCGGTGATCGGCTAGGCCGCGCGGCGCCATGGGAGACCGCCCGTCGTCTTCTGCTTGGTGTCGACCATCTTCCTCTGCCTCTGCCTTCTCATCGGTGGCCCCCTGCGGGCCCGTCGTCATGATGACCCAGCGTTTTCGCCGCCGCGACCACATTTACGGCACCGTGTCCGTCCGGGGTTCGCTGCCCGTTCCCGGCTCGTTCACCGGGCGCCGAACAGCTCCAGGAGGTCCGTCTTGCCGAACATCCGGGCGGTGTCCACGGCGGACGGAGTGCCGGCTTCCGGATCGGCTCCGCCGGCCAGCAGGGCGCGGACGACGGCGTCCTCGCCCTTGAAGACGGCGCCGGCGAGGGGGGTCTGACCGCGGTCGTTGGCGGCGTTCGGGTCGGCGCCGCGCGCGAGGAGGGCCTCCACGGCAGAGGCGTGGCCGTGGTAGGCGGCGAGCATCACGAGGGAGTCGCCCTTGTCGTTGGTGAGGTTCGCGGGGGCTCCCGCGTCGACGTAGGCGGCGAGGGCGTCGGTGTCGCCGCGCCGCGCCAGGTCGAAGATCTTCGACGCGAGGTCGACGACCTCGGGGTCGGGGGTTTCGCTCATCGGGGGCCGCCTTTCCTGCTGTTTCCACTCCGTTGCCGCACGTACGGCGAGGTCAGCCGTACGAGTGAACCGACAGGGTACTGCCCCGTGAGGGCAGGGCCCGACGTGCGCCGGTCAAGTGAAAACGCCGCTAATTCACTCTTTTGCACCTTTTATCACATAGATGCTTCCTGTGAGCCTGGAATGACTCATGGTGACTGTCCCTCCAACCGGGAGAAACTCTCATGATCCTGTCTATCTCCGGCGTGGTACTGCTCGGCGTCATCGTCTTCCTCTTCTTCAAGAAGGACGGGCTCAAGGCGTCCCACGCCCTCGTGTGCGCGCTGTTCGGCTTCTACCTCGCGGGCACCGCGATCGCGCCGAGCATCACCGCGGGCGGGCAGAGCCTCGCCAGCCTCCTCGGCGGCATCAACTTCTGACGCCGCCCGGCCCCCTCCCCTCCGCGGCCCCGCGGCTCCGCACGACTCCGCCCACCTTCCACGACCCCAGGAGACGACGTGGCCCGTCGACCACTCCCCCGCATCCTGAGCAGCGGCAGCGCCTCGATCTCCCGCGGTCGGGAGATCGCGCGCACGGCCGCCGACGGCGCCACGGACGTCCTCCATCCTCTGATCACGGTCTCGCGCGGCCTGCGGAGGCTGGCGGTGGCCGGGCGCGCCAGATGGGCGGCGACCCCCCGGGAGCGGCGCGGCCCCACGCTGCTCCTGGCCGCCGTGTGCGTCCTGGGGGTCGTGCTGATGCCGTACGGGCCGCTGCTGGCGCTCGTGTCGGTGATGGGCGCGGCGGCGTGGAAGGGCCGGGAGCGCCCCGCCGCCCGGCCGGGCCCCGACGAGGTCGGGGCGGAGCGGCTGCGGGCGCTGTACGAAGCCCTGGTCCCGCACTTCTCGGTGCCCGACGACCCGAGCCCGCTGTTCGCCCACGGCGGGGAGTGGAAGCGGGCCTTCGGGGACTTCGCGTTCGACGCGGACGGCCGGCCGACCCGGCTGCGCGTCTCGTACCCGGCGTACTTCCCGGACGGCGATCCGGGTTCGCGCGCCCGGATCGAGCGGCTGCTGCACGCCAAGTCGGGCCGTGGCCGCGAGTACCGCTTCGACTGGGACGAGGAGGGGAACCAACTGCTGATGACCGTGCTGCCCGCGCTCCCCGCGTCGGTCGCGGCGCAGCGGTTCGTGACGGTGCCCGGCGAGACGGTGCTGGGCTTCACGGACGCCGACGCCGTGCAGCGGACGGTCCCGGTCCACGACGGCGACGCGACGCGGGACGCCCCGGCGGTGGTGTGGCGCACCGGGCCGCGCTCGACGGAGCCGCACCTGCTGGTGGTGGGCCAGCCCGGCGGGGGCGTCAGCACCCTGCTGCGGTCCGTCGCGCTCCAGGCCCTCCAGCACGGCGGGGAGGTGCTGGTCCTGGAGGGCTTCGGGACCGGCGAGTACGCGTGCCTGACCGGCCGGCGGGGCGTGCTGGGCGTCGAGTGCGGCCCGGCCGGCGCGCTGAACGCCCTGGAGTGGGCGGCCCACGAGACGGAGCGGCGCCTGGCCGCCGCGCACGAGGCCCGGCGGGCGGGCGAACCGGCGCCGGTGGAGGTGCGGCGCCCGCTGTGGATCCTGCTGGACCGGCCGTCCGTCCTCGCCGACCTGGCGGCCGCCGAGGGCCGCACGGGCCCGCAGGACCTCCTCCAGGTGCCGCTGCGGCACGGGCGGGCGGCGTACGTGACGGTGGTGGTGGCCGAGCAGTTCGACACCGTCGACGCGCTCGGCGACGCCGTACGGAGCCACACCCGCGCGCGCGTGACGCTCGGTTCGGCCCCCGCCGACCAGCTCGCGGCGGTCCTGGGCACCCCGCCCCACACGACGCCGCCGCCCGAGGTCCCCCCGGGCCGGGGCTACGCGCGCCTGGGCACCGGGCGGGTCGTGCGCCTCCAGGTGCCGGCCACCCCCGACCCGTACGACGAGGCGTCGCCGGAGGCCCACCGCCGGGCGGTGCTCGACCTCCTCCCGGAGCGGCCCGTGCGGGAGGCCCCGCTCCCGGCGGACGGGGCGGCCGTCCCCGGCTGACCTCCCCGGATCGGGCCACGACCGGATCAGGCCACGAACGTCCGCGGCTCCTCCACCGCCGGCCCGCCGGCCGCCCCCGACCGGACCGCGCGGGCGGCGGCGGCCAGGCGTGCGGCGGCCTCGTCGGCGACCGCCCCGCCCACCGTGAACGGCAGCCGCACGTACCCCTCGAAGGCTCCGTCCACGCCGAAGCGGGGCCCGGACGGGACGCGTACGCCGACGCGCTCCCCGACCTCCGCCAGGCGCGAGCCGGACAGGCCCCCGGTGCGCACCCACAGGGTGAGCCCGCCGAGCGGCACCTCGAACTCCCAGCCCGGCAGCTCGCGGCGGACGGCGGCGACCAGCGCGTCCCGGTTCTCGCGGGCCTGGGCGCGGCGGAGCCCGACCGCCTCCTCCCAGCCGCCCCCGCCCATCAGCCAGTTGACGGCCAGTTGCTCCAGGACCGGCGTCCCCAGGTCGGCGTAGGCGCGGGCGGCGACGAGCGAGCGGATCACGTCGGGCGCGGCGCGCACCCAGCCGATCCGCATGCCGGCCCAGAACACCTTGCTCGCCGAGCCGACCGTCAGCACCGTGCTGCCCGCCGGGTCGAAGGCGCAGACGGGGCGCGGCATCTCCATGCCGTCCTCCAGGCGCAGCTCCGACATGGTCTCGTCGACCACGAGGACCGTGCCCGCCGACCGGGCCGCGTCGACCAGCGCCCGCCGCTGGTCCTCGTCCGCGAGCGCGCCGGTCGGGTTGTGGAAGTCGGCCACGACGTAGGCGAGCCGGGGCGCGGCGTCCCGCAGGACCTGCCGCCAGCGGGGCAGGTCCCAGCCGGACAGGTCCTCGGCCATGGCGACGGGCACCAGCCGGGCGCCGGCCTCCCGCATGAGCTGGAGGATGTTGGCGTACGACGGCGACTCCACGGCGACGCGCTCGCCGCGCCCGGCGAACAGGTGGCAGATCGCGTCCATCGCGCCCATCGCCCCGGTCGTCACCATGATCTGCTCGGGCATCGTGGGGATGCCGCGCGCCGTGTACCGGTCGGCGAGGGTGCGGCGCAGCGCGGGCAGGCCCGCCGGGTAGTCGCCGTGCGTGTGCGCGTAGGGCGGCAGCTCCTCCAGGGCGCCCTGGAAGCCGCGGCTGAGCCAGGGCTCGGGCGCGGGGAGCGCCGCGCAGCCGAGGTCGATCATCGAACCGAGCGCCTCGGGCGGCAGCGGTTCGAGGCCGCGGGCGGGCAGGGGGTTGCCGGCGGGCACGGTCGTCCAGCTCCCGGCGCCGCGCCGGGACTCCAGGAAGCCCTCCGCGCGCAGCGCCTCGTACGCCGCGGCGACCGTGGTGCGGCTCACGGAGAGGGCGAGGGCCAGCTCCCGTTCGGCGGGGAGCCGGGCGGCGACCGGGACGCGGCCCTCCAGGACGAGGAGGCGGATCCCGTCGGCCAGGGCCCGGTAGGCGGGCGGCCTGCGCGTCCCGGGACCGGCGGGCCCGGACTGCTGCGCGGTCAACTGACGGGCCAGTTGGGCGGCCCCCACAGCCGAAGTCCACTGAGTCATGATCTCAGTCCACCTTCCTCGAATTGGCCATGGTCGGCATCCAATCGCACGCAAGAGAGTGACACAGGTCAGTCCACCACACCAGCACACCGGGGGTACCCCTTGTCCCGATCGTCGTCCGCGTCGCCCTCCGCGTCCGCCGGCCCGCCACGGGGGCGGCGGCTTCCGCGCCGGCTCGCGCAGCTCATCGCCGGGCTCCTCCTGTACGGCGCCAGTTCGGCGCTCCTCGTCCGCAGCGGTCTCGGCCTGGAGCCGTGGAACGTCCTCCACCAGGGCCTGTCGCGGCTCACCGGCCTGTCGATCGGCGCCGTCGTGACGATCATGGGGGCCGTCGTCCTGCTGCTGTGGATCCCGCTCCGGCAGCGGCCGGGCCTCGGCACCGTCGCGAACGTCCTGCTCATCGGGGCGGCGATGGACGCCACCCTCGCCGTCGTCCCGGACGCCGGGGGCCTGCCCGCCCGGATCACGCTCATGGTGTCCGGCGTGGTCCTCAACGGCCTGGCGACCGGCCTCTACATCGCCGCGCGCTTCGGGCCGGGCCCGCGCGACGGCCTGATGACCGGCCTGCACCGGCTGACCGGCCGCTCGATCCGGCTGATCCGCACGTCCCTGGAGATCGGCGTCGTCGCCGCCGGCTTCCTCCTCGGCGGCTCCCTCGGCGTCGGCACGGTGTTGTACGCCCTGGCGATCGGACCGCTCGCCCAGCTCTCGCTGCGCCTGTTCGCCGTGCCCGGCGCCGCCCCCGGTACGGCGTCCGGCAGCACCGTGGTCGCCTCGGGGACACCCGAACGGGTGATACTGCCGCGGTGACTCGCCTACCGGGCCCCCAACCGGGCCACCCGTACCTGGACCACCCCTCCCCCATTCCGTTCGCCCACCGCGGCGGTGCGGCGGACGGGCTGGAGAACACCGCGGCCGCGTTCCGGCGGGCCGCCGGCGCCGGGTACCGCTACTTCGAGACGGACGTGCACACCACGGCGGACGGCCGGCTCGTCGCGTTCCACGACGCCACCCTCGACCGGGTCACCGACGCGCGGGGACGGATCGCCCGGCTGCCGTGGAGCGAGGTCCGGCGGGCGCGCGTGGCGGGCCGCGAACCGCTGCCCCTCTTCGAGGAGCTGCTCGAGGAGTTCCCCGGGGCCCGCTGGAACGTGGACCTGAAGGCCGAGTCGGCGCTCGCCCCGCTGGTCGCCCTGATCCGCCGGACGAACGCCTGGGACCGGGTGTGCGTGGGCTCGTTCGACGAGGGGCGGGTGGCCCGGGCCCGCAGGGCGGCGGGCGAGCGACTGGCCACGTCGCTCGGGGTGCGGGGCGTCGTCGGGCTGCGGCTGCGCTCGTACGGGATACCGGCGGCGCTGCGCGCCGGCGCCGTCGCCGCGCAGGTGCCGGAGGCGAGGGGCGGCGTCCGCGTCGTCGACCGGCGCTTCGTCCGCGAGGCGCACGCGCGCGGACTCCAGGTGCACGTCTGGACGGTCAACGATCCGGCGCGGATGGACTCTCTCCTGGACCTGGGCGTCGATGGCATCATGACCGATCATCTGGAGACGCTGCGCGCGGTGCTCACCGGCCGGGGAGCGTGGGTCTGACCCGGCGCGGGCCGGGGCCGGGACGAACGAGGGGGCGCGGGTGACCGCCGAGACCGCCGACCGGGGCGCGAACGCCGCCGCGCCGCCGCCCGACCGCGGGCGCGAGCGGCGCGGCTGGTACTTCTACGACTTCGCGTGCTCGGTGTACTCGACGAGCGTCCTGACCGTCTTCCTCGGGCCGTACCTGACGTCGGTGGCGAAGGCGGCGGCCGACGCGGACGGTTTCGTGCACCCGCTGGGCGTCCCGGTGCGGGCCGGGTCGGTCTTCGCGTACTCCGTCTCCCTGTCGATCGTCCTCGCGGTGCTGGTGATGCCGCTGGCGGGGGCGGCGGCGGACCGCACGGGGCGGAAGAAGCCGCTGCTGGCGGCCGCCGCGTACACGGGGGCCGGCGCCACGGCGGGGATGTTCTTCCTGGACGGCGACCGGTACCTGCTCGGCGCGCTCCTGCTGATCCTGGCGAACGCGTCGCTGGCCGTGTCGATGGCCCTCTACAACGCGTACCTGCCGCAGATCGCCGAGCCGGAGGAGCGCGACGCGGTCTCGTCGCGGGGGTGGGCGTTCGGGTACGCGTCGGGCGCGCTGGTCCTCGTGCTGAACCTGGTGCTGTACACCGGGCACGCGTCGTTCGGGCTCTCGGAGTCGGCCGCGGTGCGGATCTGCCTGGCGTCGGCCGGCCTGTGGTGGGGCGCCTTCACGCTCGTGCCGCTGAGGCGGCTGCGGGACCGCCGGATGCCGCCGGGCGGCGCGGGCGCGGTCGGGTCGGGATGGCGGCAGCTTGCGGCGACGCTGCGGGACATGCGGCGCCACCCGCTGACGCTGTCGTTCCTGCTGGCGTACCTCGTCTACAACGACGGCGTGCAGACCGTGATCTCCCAGGCGTCCGTGTACGGCTCGGAGGAGCTGGGGCTGGACCAGACGACGCTGATCACCGCGGTGCTCCTGGTGCAGGTGCTGGCGGTGGCGGGGGCGCTCGGCATGGGGCGGCTGGCCCGCGCGTACGGCGCGAAGCGGACGGTCCTGGCGTCGCTGGCCGTGTGGACGCTGATCCTGGCCGCCGGGTACCTCCTGCCCGCCGGGGCGCCGGTCTGGTTCTACGCGCTGGCGGCGGCCATCGGGCTGGTGCTGGGCGGCAGCCAGGCGCTGTCGCGGTCGCTGTTCTCGCACCTGGTGCCGCGCGGCAAGGAGGCGGAGTACTTCTCGGCGTACGAGATGAGCGACCGCGGGCTGAGCTGGCTGGGACCCCTGGTCTTCGGTCTCGCCTACCAGCTGACCGGCAGCTATCGGGACGCGATCGTCTCGCTGGTGGTGTTCTTCGCGGCGGGGTTCGTGCTGCTCGCGCGGGTGCCGGTGCGGCGTGCGGTGGCCGCCGCGGGCAATCCGGTACCCGAACGGATCTGATCGAATGGAGGACCGGTTTAGACGGCGGAGCGAAAGGCCGGTAGTATACGCCTTTGGCCTACCAGGCGGACCGTTACTGCGTGCTCAGATGACGGAAGCGCTGGGTGACATCTCCTTTCAGATGTGACAAACCGGGCATTGGTGGGTACAAAAAGGGGCGGCACGACGGGCGACGCATGACCCGCAACGGGAATCTTTACCGCCGACCGGACGTTGACCGGATGACGACGACAGCGACACCTGTCCTGTGGGCGACAAGCCCGGGAGGCACGATTCATGAGTGAGCGAGCTCTTCGCGGCACGCGCCTCGTGGTGACCAGCTACGAGACCGACCGCGGCATCGATCTGGCCCCGCGCCAGGCGGTGGAGTACGCATGCGAGAAGGGGCATCGTTTCGAGATGCCGTTCTCGGTCGAGGCGGAAATCCCGCCGGAGTGGGAGTGCAAGGTCTGCGGGAGCCAGGCGCTCCTGGTGGACGGCGACGGCCCCGAGGAGAAGAAGGCGAAGCCCGCGCGTACGCACTGGGACATGCTGATGGAGCGGCGCACGCGCGAGGAGCTGGAGGAGGTGCTGGCCGAGCGGCTGGCGGTCCTGCGCTCCGGCGCCATGAACATCGCCGTGCATCCGCGCGACAGCAGGAAGTCCGCGTGACGGGTTAGTCCCCGGCCGCTCGGGAAATCCGCGGGGGGCGG
>NZ_JAWCTQ010000061.1:0-34519 GCF_032423885.1 Streptomyces tamarix
GCCTCCATTCCCGTTCCCACTCCCGCTCCCGCCGGGGTCGTTCACCGGGTTGCGGCAGCAGGGCGGTGTGGCGCCGTTATCCGTTTCGTACCGCGCGGGAAACGCCCTACTGTGGCGCGGTGACGATTCGGATGATCGTTCTCAACGGTGGCTCCCGGCCGCCCGGTCCGCGGACGTGAGCCCGCCCGGTCCGCGGGCGCGGGCGCGGGCGCGGGTCCGCACGCCCGAGACCGCGGCGGGTTCGCGGCAGGACCCGCCCCAGGGGCCGAGGCCGGTGGTTTACGCGATCCCGGGTGCCTGCCGGCGGACGAGACTTCATGGACGTTCTCCTTCCGCACGGAGGTGCCGATGTCCGGCCTGCTCAGAAGTCACCTGACGAAAAGCCGCTCGTTAATGTCATGGACGCGACAACTCGGCGTGCTGTCGGGAGCCCTCCTCCTGTCCATCGCCGGAACCGCCTTCGTCCCCGCCGCGGCGGCCGAGGGACCGACCGTCACGACCCGGTACGGGCAGGTGCGGGGGAAGGCGGGCGAGACCGCCCACTCCTTCCTCGGCCTCCCCTACGCCTCACCGCCGACCGGTTCCCTGCGGTGGAGGCCGCCGTCGCCGCCCGCGCGCTGGTCGGGCGTCCGGGACGCCGGCACACCGGGCAACCCCTGCGTGCAGCAGATCCAGTCCAGCCCCTGGGGCAACCTCGCGGGACCCGGCACGCCGAGCGAGGACTGCCTGTACCTGAACGTCTACACGCCCACGCAGCGGTCCCTCCAGAAGCGGCCGGTGATGGTGTGGATCCACGGCGGCGGCTTCACCGTCGGCTCCGGCACGTTCTACGACGGCGGCAACCTGGCGGCCAAGGGCGACGTGGTCGTCGTCAACTTCAACTACCGACTGGGCGCGTTCGGCTACTTCGCCCATCCGGGCCTGGCCCAGGAGTCGCCGCAGGGGCTGTCCGGCAACTACGGGCTGCTCGACCAGCAGGCCGCCCTGCGCTGGGTGCACGAGAACATCGCGGCGTTCGGCGGTGACCCCGACAACGTGACGATCTTCGGCGAGTCGGCGGGAGGCGGCAGCGTCTGCCACCACCTCGTCTCGCCCCGCACGCTCGGCCTGTTCGACCGGGCCATCGCCCAGTCCGGCTGCGGGTTCCCCCTGCCCACCCAGGAGTCCCAGCAGAACAGGGGCCGGTCCTGGGCGGACTCCCTGGGCTGCGCGGACGTCGCCTGCCTGCGCGCGAAGAGCGCCGACGAGCTGCTCGCCGCCTCGGCCGGACCCACCGCCCGCTGGACCCCCAACGTCGACGGCAGGGTCCTCCCGCTGCAGGTGCCGGACGCGCTGGAGAGCGGACGGTTCCACCGGGTCCCCGTCCTCCAGGGCACCACCGCCGACGAGGGCCGGCTCACCGTGGCGACCACTTACGACCTGGCCGGCCGCCGGCTCACCGCCGAGGGCTACCCGGCGGCGGTCCGCGCCCTCTACGGCGAACGGACCGACGAGATCCTGGCCCGCTACCCGCTGTCGGACCACGGGACGCCCGCGGAGGCCCTGGGCGCGGTCCTCACCGACTCCCAGTTCGCCTGCCTCCAGTCCCGCACCGCGGACCTGATGGCCGAACACACCCCCTCCTACCAGTACGAGTTCGCGGACCGCCACTCCATGGACTACCTGAACATGCCGATCAGCTTCCCGATCGGCGCCCCGCACGGCTCGGAGATCCGGTACGTCTTCGGTGGCGTCACCGGAACCCCCGCCCAGAACGCCCTGTCGGACAAGATGCTCGGCTACTGGACCAACTTCGCCAAGACCGGCATCCCCTACGCCGCGAACGCGCCACGCTGGAGCCCCTTCCCGAAGGTCCAGGTCCTCGCCCCCGAGGCGATCACCCCGGTGACCACCTTCCCCCAGGACCACGAGTGCGACCTGTGGAACCGGCCCGCCCCCTGACCGCCTGGTACGGCCCGTCCCGCCGCTGCCGCCGTCACGGCGGCAGCGGCCCGCGCGCTCCCTCCGGGGGAGGCCGGGCGGCGCGGCGCACGTCGGCCCCCGGCTGCTTGAACCTCTGGCGGCGCCGACCGGGTCGGAGCGGATGGTGACACCCGTGGCGCCCGGCCGCAACCGGCCGTGACGGGACAAGGGCGAATCAATGGCCCGTGTGCCGTTCTCGCAGGCCCCGGGCGTGGACTGCGGCGTCCGAGGTCAGACGGAGGGCGGAACCCCCGCGGCCGTGGCGGGGCGTACGCCGTGCGGGCCGACCGCCGGGTGACGGTCGTGAACAAATCGGCACACCAGCGCACCGGACAGGTGGCACGATTCCGAGTACCGCGTCCGGCTCGCCAACTCGCTGCCGATATGCACCCGTTGAGATCCCGCCCCGGGGCCGGAGCGCCCCGGTGGCACTGCGCACCGTCACGGAGAGCCCCATGTTGCCGAAGCGTCCCATCAGCCCGTTCCCGACGCGTTCCGAGCCGCGGCCGGGGCAGGAGAACACCGCCGTCATCATCGTGATCTACACAGTGGCGGGAGCGCTCGCGGGCGGGGGGATGCCGGTGGCCGACCTGCTGCCGCTGCTGGGCGGAGCGGGCCTGACCGCGGTGGCGGTGGTGCGGCTGTCGACGGCGCGGGCCCGGCGACCGCGGCGCGCGCACATCGGGACGCACCGCTGCTCGACCCGGTTCTGAACCCGTGTCCCCCCGACCGGGGCGTCCCGTGAAGCCGGTCCCGCCCGGCCCCGTGGGAGAGTTCGCGCACCACCTGCGCCGGGGCAGGCTGCGCAGCGGCCTCGAACGGCCCGAGGTGGCGCACGCCATCGCGTGCTCCCTGGCGACCGTCCAGCGCGCCGAGGCCGGGGAACGCCTCCCGCCGCTGCCGACGGCCCGCGCGTACGCCACGGCCTGCGGCATGGACCCGGACGAGACCGAGGCCCTGTGGAACACGGCCCGCCGCGCCACGCGGCCGGGGCGCCAGACCCACGTCCCGGACCTCGGCACGGTGGCCGACGCCGCCGACCTGGGTGCCGTACTGGCCGACGCGCACGAGCGGGCCGGCGCGCCGCCGTACCGGGAGTTGGAGAGGAGGGCGAAGCGGCGCGCCCGCGTCTTCGGCCCGATGTCCCGCTCCACGCTCGCCGGCATCCTGAACCGGGAGAGGCTCCCCACGACGGAGGAGCGCCTGCTGGCCTTCCTGGCCGCCTGCCGGGTGCCCGATCACGCGTTTCCCCTGTGGGTGCGCGCCTACCGGCGTGTCCGCCGCAGCGAGAGGCTGGCGGCACGCCGGTTGAACACCGTGCGAACGGCGGAGGCGTCGGGGAGCGCGGAGGCGCCCTGGGTCCAGGAGGCACGGCTGGAGTACGAGCGCTCGCGGAAAGGCGTCCGTTCAGAATGAGACGTCGACGTAGTCGATGTCGGTGAACGCGACGTGCAGGTCTTCGGCGCGGCGCCCGCCGTCCTTGAAGTAGACCTCCTGCAGTCCTTCGGCGACGATCGCGCGCATCCGCCGGTCGCCGGCGCCCTGCTCGCGGGCGTCGAACAGGCGCTGCGCGTAGGCCGGGGGGAGGTGGACGGTCAGGCGGCGCATCCGGCCGTCGTCGGTGCTGCCGATCGGCGCGGCGTAGCCGAACCGTGCGCGGGTCTCCACCGTGATGCCGCCGGTGGTGGCGGCCTGCTCGCGGCGGCGCTTGCGGACCCGGGGCTGCCAACGGGCCCGTACGGCGGCGTCGATCCGCTCGGCGATCTCCCGGGGCGGATTCCGCCGCGCGCCGCGCCGGTAGCGGTTGACCGAGTCGGCCGTGACGCCGAGCTCCGCCGCGACCGCCTTCGCGGACTTCATCTGCTTGAGCAGGAAGCCGATCTGGCCCTTGAGGGTCTTGGGCGGCTCACGGGTGAACGCCTCCCGTTCGGCGCGCTCCAAGGCGTCGTCGATGTCTCCCATGGTGGTGCTCGGCTCCCTTCGGGGATCGGTCCCGGCCGCCGGGGGCGACGGGCACGGGGCTCACTCGCCGTCGTCGAACTTCGCGTCGTGGCCGTCGCCCTTGATGTGGCGGGCCGGGTTGTGGCCCTGCTCCATCAGGTCGACCGCCCAGGCCAGTTCCCGCACGCCCTCCAGCTTCGCCAGGCCCGGAGACGGGCCGAGGCGGAAGGGGCCGGGGATCGGCTTGCCGGAGGCGCTGTAGGGCAGGAAGTCCAGCGGGCTGCGGCCCGGCGAAGGATAGACGACGCAGTCGGAGAGCACCGCGAGCGGGTACAGGCCGGTGGCCTCGGCCGTCTTGAGCATCTTGCGGTGCATGTTGACCCGCGCCTTGGAGATGACCGCGGCCCGGATGTCCGGGCGCCAGGTCGGCCGCTCCAGGGCCGGCCAGCGCTCGCCGTCCCGGTAGTGCCGGCCCTGCGGACGCTCGCGCAGCTTGCCCACACCGCCCTTGATCGTGGCCTTGACGGCGGCGAGCACCGCCGCCAGGCCCGGGTCGGCCTCCCTGTGCCGTTCCATCGCCGCGAGGAACTCGGCGTCGGTCAGGTCCTTGGTGACGCCCAGCTCGGCGAGGGTGTCGACGTAGGCGGCCCTCAGCCGGTCGTGCCACGGGTCGAGGTACGCGCCGGTCTCGCGCCGCAGGTACGCCTCGACCGGGGCGACGTTCCAGCCGAGCTCCTGGGCGTAGGCGACGGTGTGCGTCTGGTACCAGGCCGGGCCGGTCGGGCGCTCGCCGGACGGCGTGAACGGCGAGGGGAGGCGCGGGTCCAGTTCGACGTGGGACAGGTCCACCAGCCAGCTTCCGGGGACCTTCTTGTCGAACACCGGGCGCCGCACGTGCTCCGGGCCGGACAGGCCGACCGTCAGGCGGGAGGAGGCCGCGAGGAACGCCGTGTTCAGGTCCAGGCCCACCGCCCACGGCAGGGCCGCTTCCCCTCCGGTGAGCAGGTCGACGTCGCGCACCCACTGGTACGCCTCCTCGTCCAGGAACCCGCCCGTCCAGCCCTGCGCCACCGGGTGCTCGGGGGTGGCCTCCGGCGGGGCCGGGTCGACCGGCTCCGTGCCGAGGCTGCCCGGGTTGTGGCCGGAGATCCACTGGCCGGTCGCACGGTCCTGTACGGCGCGGGTCGGCGGACGCAACGCGGTCATCAGTTCCAGCCCGGAGACGGCGGTCGACCCGCGCGGGGTGATGACGCGCCGGGCGTAGACGCCCAGGACGCGGGCGATGTCGGCCGGCTCCATGTCGGCGACGCCCGGCCAGGAGCGGGAGTCGAGCGCGTCCCACGGCAGGACGGCGAGCTGCACGCACTGGCGCTGCCCCGCCTGCGCGGGGCGGTAGACCCGCGCCCACGGGCCGAACCCGCGCCGGGTGAGCTTCCACTGCGCCCGGGCGATCTGCCTGACCATCGGGTGGTCCTCCGGCAGGCGCAGGCCCCGGCGGTCCTCCAGGCGCTCGGGCAGCCCGAGCTTCGCGGCGGCGGCCGCGGTGAGCACGATCAGCGGGTCGGCGTCCTTGCCGTTGCGGTGCAGGCGCGGCGCCCCGAGCCCGGACTCGCGCAGCGCCCACTCCACGAGTTCCGGGACCGTGGCCGCCGGGCAGTCCAGCACGATCCCGTCGACGCCGTACGCGGAGCCGTCACCGTCCAGCACGGCGAGCGGACCGTGCGGGAAGCGCGGGTCCGCGGCGGGCCCCGCGGTGGCCTTCCCGGCCGGGCGGTGCGACGTCGCGGGCACGGCGGGCCGGGCGGGTGCGGCGGACCGGGGTTCGGGGCGCCGCGGTGCCGACGGGGCCGTGACGGCGGGCGCCGCCGCCGGGACCGCCCCCGCCTCGGGCGCGGCGGGGCCGGGGGACGTCTCCGGGTCCGGCCGCCGTACGGCCGGGACGGGCGCGACCGCGGGTGCGGCGGCCGGGGCCGCGCCGTTCGGCGGGTACTTCGCCGCCCACCCCTTCAACAGCCGCTGGTACGCCTCCAGGCGCGGCGGCTTCGGCTCGCTCCGGCCGTTCTCCCAGTTCTTCACCGTCTGCGTCGTCGACTTCAGCGCCTGCGCCAGGCGGGCCTGCGTGATGCCCGCCGCCTCGCGGAGCCGGGCCCGCTCCGCCGGCGGAGGCAGTTGCGGCTCCTCCGCCAACAGGGCGTCGACCGACGCGAACAACTCTTCCTCGGATGCCATGCGCCTCTCCCTCCACTCCGCACCCTAGCAGCCACTTAACCTTTTCTTTAGCTCATTTCTTTAACTCGAACCTGAGTGTCGAAGGCGTGGGCCGGGGGGATGGAGCGCACGGGCGCGGGCGGCCGGGCTCCTCACGGCCAGGCGCGCTCTTCCCCGGTCCAGCCCGGTCCGCTCGGACTCGGTCCGCTCCGGCTCGGTTCGATGGAACGCGTCCCGGGCCCGTTGGGCGCGCTTCGCGGCCACGACCCGGACGCGTTCGACCGGACCTGGCCGGCGGACCTTCGCCCGACCGAACCGGCGACGGGCCTTCCGCGAGGCCCATTGCGTCTCCAGCACCTCAACCGCACCGTCACCGCCGTTCACACCATCGAGATCATCCGGCACGCGGGACGAGAAGCGTTCACTGCCGGATCGGTGAGGAGAACACGCCACAACCGTCCGCTGGAACCTCTGGGGAACCGGGCAGTTCACCGCCGGATGTCAACGAGCCAGGAGCGCCCGGCTTCCGGCCAAAGGCGCGCGATCCGCTTGCTGGGAAAAGCAATTCCACGGAACCTTGAGCGAGTTCGCACACAGCCGGGTCAAGGGGATCGGGGAAAGAGACCTGGCGTCACGAGAATGATGCGAACAACTGCTCGGAAGGAACGGAAGTTCGATTACTCGGCCAGGGCTCTTCTCGAAGAATCCGGGCCCCGCGGAGTGATCGCGCCTCGCTTACCGAGCCAGCAGAAACACCAACCAAGGGGGTATACGTGCCGTTCCATGTCCAACTGACGGCCAGTAAGAAGCCCGGTGAGTGCAAAGCGGTGGGTACGGGCAGCATCAAGCACGTCATCAACGCGTCCGAGGCCAAGGCTTTCGGTCTCGACGCGACCGATCGCATCAAGGGGGCCATCGGGAAGATGGTCGGGAGGAACCCCGACGAATACTGGCTGAAAGGCCCCACCCCGGAGGGGGCCACCGGTGGAGCGAAGCCGGAGTACGGCAACCTCTACGGCCTCTTCGCATGGCCGCCGGTCACCACGACGCTCACCGTGAAGAGCGCACGCCTCGTCGGGGTCACCACCAAGCCCGTCATCGCGCATCACGTGGAATGGATCAACAACGAGGACCACCCGGTGCAGTACGGCACCACCATGAACGTCACCAAGACGGACACCTTCAGCAGCAGTTGGGCCTGGACCGACAAGTTCACGGTCGGGCAGAAGCTCACGTACAAGATCTCGATCAAGGGCGGTGCGCCCGGTGCGGAGGTCGGCGGAGAGGTCGGCGGGGAAACGAGTTTCGGTTTCGAGCATTCGTGGGGCGAGACGAAGACCAGGACCCGCACGGTGACGGTCGGCGTCTCCGACACGGTTTCGAGCCTCGTCCCCAAGCGTTCGGCGGAGACCGCGTACCTCTTCTCCACCCTGGGCTCGGCGAAGTTCCGGATCACCTACCAGGCCACTCTGAGCGGCATGCTCGCCTTCCAGCACCGCGACTGGTACACGGGCGCCGACGGAGACCACCGCTACCGCGCCTACGACGTCAACGGCGTACTCGGCAAAGCCGGTCTTCCCACCTCCATCACCGTCACCGAGGACATCACCGTCGGCTTCTACTCCGACGCGACCGTGGAAGTCTCCCCCGGCCGGTACAACCCGAACAAGAAGCCGAGCGGGACCGCCCGGTGAGGCGAACACATCACGCCACCGGACCGTGAGTCCGGGTTCCGCGGAATCGCACCGGATACCGGCACCGAGTCCTTTCCGACGTGCCGACGAGTCGGGTCGGCAAAGCCTTTCCCGGCCGCGGTGAACGGCGGAGCTCCCGGTGGACGGCTCCACGGCCGAGCCCGTCCGTGTCCGCCAGGAGCTTCGCCCACCCGCCCGACCACGACCCGCCCCTCCCGCGCGCCGACGCGGAACCGGCGCCCGCCGCCGACGCCCCTCACCCGCGACACCGTCCTCCACCGCGAGCGGAACACCGTCGAGCGTGCCATCACCCCCGGGTGCCGGGCCGGCGGACGGGGCGGCGAGCACAGCCGGGGCGTCGGCACCGTCCGGACGACCCCGGCAGCGGTGGCGGCCCCGCCCGGTCGCGTACGCGCGGTCCGCCCCGGCGCCGGCCTGTGGACCACGGACGAGAACCCCGGGGGTGGAGACGCGGAGCTGCGACGCGGCCTGCTCCAGCGCGTCGAGGAACCGCTGCCGGGCCTCGGCGGCGAGCACCCCGAGAAGCAGCGGACGTCCACGGCGGCCCGGGCGTCACCCGCCGCCTCGGACGGACCGACCGCAGCAGCGGCCGGCCAGGAGTCCCGAGCGGCGTGCTCGTAGCGACGCGCCCCACACCGGCCCGCCCACCCCGGCCGACCGCGCCGACACAGGACGGGACCCCCCGGTCCGCCGCCGCGGCCACCGCCCGCCCCCGCAGTCGCCTGGGCCCCGGCGGCAACACCCTGCTCTCCACACGAGAGAACACCAGACCCACCCCACGGGGGCACGTTGACGTCGGCGCGCGGCCCGCTCGACACCCGCCCCAACCCGGCCGGGGCGGGGACCGCGAATCGTCCGCTGTGACCCCCGATCACGGGAGATGCGTCGATGAACGTCGGTGAACAGGGAGAACGCGGCCGATCATGAGGCCGGCGAGTCGGCAGTGGCCGTGTCGGCGCAGGGGCCCGGGGCCCGCGGCCGGTCCGCGCGGGGCCGGCGGCCTTCGGGGACACCGGCCCCGCGCGGACTGACGAGGCCCGGTACGGGGTACCCGGCTGGTCCTACGAAGGGAGGCGCCCCTTGGGCGGGGCCGGAGTGCCCGAGGTCGCGGTCGTGTACGGCGGCCCCGGCGCCGCGGCCGTCGCCGCGCCGGGCGCCCGCGGGACCCCAGGACGAGAACCGGGTAAGGAGCGAGGCGTGGGAGGACGGTTGGTCCGGTCCGTGAGGAACGCCGCCCCATCACCGCGTGGCGACGCCGGAGCCGCCGCCGGGCGACGGGGAAAACCGCCGGGTAGCTGGCCGGGCGCCGCGGTCGAAGCGGCGTTCCGTCTGCTGGCCCGGCTGCGCGGGGCCCCGGCGCTGCATCCGCACGGGCTGACCTGCACGGCCGATCTGGAGGTCGTGGACGCCGAAGGCGGGGCCTGGAGCGTGCCGTGGCTCGACGCGCCCGGGCGGTACACCGCCACGGTCCGCCTCTCCCGAGCGGCCGGCCTGCCCCGGCGGCTGCCCGACGCTCTCGGGCTGGCCGTGCGCGTGGACCGGGCCGACGGGCCCGACCACCTCCTCGACCTGCTCCTCACCAGCAGCGGCCGGGGCCGGATCACCCGGCACGTGCCGCTCCCGCGCGCCGATGCCCTGGGCGGCCCCTACTCCAGCCTGCTGCGCTACCGGGTCGGCGACCACCACCGCACCCTGGCCGCCCTTCCGCGCCGTACGCGGCAGGCGCCGGTGCACGGCGACCCGGTGAGCCTGGCCGACGCCCTGGCCGCCGGGCCGCTCGTCTTCGACCTGTGCGCCGACACCGCCGACGGGTCGTGGCGCGCGTTCGCCGTGCTGACGGTACGGACCGCCCTGTCGCTGCGGCAGGAGGAGAGTCCGGGCTTCGACGTCTACGCACACAGCGCCCGTCGGTTCGCCCCGGGCCACACCCTGGCCGCCGTCCGTCGCGCCGCCTACCGGGGCTCGCGGGCGGGCCGCCGGGGAAGGACCCGGAGCGGCTGACGGCGCTTCACCACGACGGACCGCTCCTCCCCGCGGCGCGGACACCCGGGCACGCCGCGCCAGTGGGCAGGCGCGCCCCGGTGTCCGCTCCCCCGTCGACGGCCCCGGCGAACGCGGGCGGCCCGGTCCACCGACCGTAGGCCTCCTTCCCGGGAAGGGGCCCGACGTGGGGGGCGGCGGCGCGGGCGCGGCGGGATCGGCGTGGTCCTCCGGGAACCCGGTCATGCGGCCGACGCAACCGGGGCACTCGGTGACCATGGGCACGGCCGTCCGGCGCACGGAAGGTCAGGGGCGCCGGGGCCACGGCCGTGGAAGCCGTTCCGGAAGGACACACCGACATGATCACACCTGAGCAGCTCGAAGACCTGCTGGAGTCCGACGCCGAGGACCCCACCCTGGTCGTCCTCGCGGGCGCCGCCGTGGTCGTCCCGGCCGCTGCGCTGGACACCGACCGGTACCGGGGGGCCGTGGAGGTCGTCTCCCGGCGGGACCTCGTCGACCAGCTCGGTACCGGCACGGCGTCCCGGCACGACCTGGAGGAGACGGCCGCTCGTCTGGACACCACCGTGGCACGGCTCGGCGCCTGAGGGGCGCCGGGGGGCGGGCGGATCGGCGGACCGACCGGCCTCCCGGTGTCCGGCGCGTTCGCGCGGCGTTCAGGACAGCGAGGTCGGTTTGCGGGGCGGCGGGACGGCCCGCAGCAGTTCCCACAGCGGGCGCGAGCCGGATGCCCACGCGGCCAGGGTGTGGCGGTCGACCACGTGGAGGCGCTGCTGCTGGGCGAAGACCACTGCGGGCGCGGTGACGCGGCCGTTGGTGACGATGACCGCGAGGTCGGCGCCGTGGACCTGGCGGGCGGTGCCGTTGAGGACCTGGAGGTCCGGGGTGCCCACGGCGGAGCCGGCGAGGCCCTTGCTGCGGTGTTTGCACTGGATCACCCAGCGCCTGCCGTAGGGGTCGGTGGCCTTCACGTCGGCGCCCAGGTCGCCGCCGCCTCCGACGCGGATCGCGTCCTGGCAGCCGTCCCGGCGCATCAGGTCGCGTACCGCCTCTTCGAACCGGGCATGATGCAGGGCGTCCAACTGGGCCAGCCCGTACCGCAGACCCTGCGCACGGACCGCTTCCCACCGCGCCCGCTGCCGCTTGTGGTGGAACCGGCCGCTGACGGCCGCCGCCGCGAGGACGCCGACGGCGACCAGGACCCACCAGTGGGCCAGCAGCCAGTTCACGACGGCCACCATCACGGCGACGGCGAAGACCGCGGCCACGCAGAGGCCGATCAGCCGGTCCTCCGTGCCTGGGCGCCGCCTCCCGTTGGGCGTGCGGGTACGCCGTGCCGGCGAACGCCTGGCCGCCGACGCCCGGCCCTTGCGCGTACGGGGGCTCACCGGCCGGCCTGCGTGACGCCGCCCGCCAACTGGCCCAGGACGTCCGCGATCCCCTGGCCCACCGCGGTCGGGGCGAGCAGCACACCGAGCGCCAGGACGATGACCACGGTCAGCTTCTCGTCGCGTCGACTGCGCGCCTCGGTACGCCGGCGCAACCGGAGCACCACGATGACCGCGAGCAGCACCGCCACGTTGATCGTCAACAACCGCCGGCCCCCACCCACTCCACGGCCGTCCCCACCGTGAGGACGCCCATCCCGGTGTCCTTGTGTAACGGACCCGCGGCGGCGCGCGGGCCGGGTTGCCGGTGAATGGCAGCAAAACGACGCACTGGCCGAATCCCGTGCACAAAGGCGGCCCGTCCGCCCCGCAGACGGCGCTCCGACTCGCGCCCTGCCTCCGGGCGTGGCGCTCACGCGGTGCGCTCCGGCCGTACCGCACCCGTCGCACTGCCTCCCGTCGCTGCGGCCTGACCCGTGCCGGACGGCCCGCCCGGCACGGGCTTGACGCGGGCACGGTACGGGGCGGCGTCCTCGATCGACACGGCTACGGCTCGTCGGCAGCGCCGGGGCACGGGACGCCTGGATCGGGGCCGGCGCGTCGTCCGGTTCGAGGAAGGTCGGGTGCACCGGCTCGTCGGCGCCGGCGCGGGCCCGCGCGGAACGCACCGAGCCCGTGGTGCCCTGCTGCTGAAGGCCGCCCGGCACAGGTCGGGCGGCCTTCGAAGGTCTGAGCCCCGGGGGTAGGTGCTCCCCGCGGGCGCGGGGACGGTTCCGCGGGGCCGCGCCCGAGGAACCGAGCGGACGACACCGGGTGACAGCTTCTTCCCCGCGGCAGAGGGTCGGGTCCGCTGCGCGGGCGAGGGTGCTGGTACCGAAGGGCACCGGCGGTGGCCACCGGTGCCCTTCTGTCGCTCACCAGTTCTTGTACTGGGTCTTGCCCAGGCCGCAGAAGGTGCAGCCGGAGCGCAGGAAGTCCTGCGTACGGCGGAACTCCTCGTCGGCCAGGTGCCACCGCAGCCAGGCGGTGATGATGTGCTGCCCGTTGCGGGTGGCGGCGATGTGGTCGGTGCCGTTGAGGACGTTGAACCACACCGGCACGTCGGTGTTGGCGTAGTCGCGCTCCACGTTGGGGGTCGCGAAGTCGTCGTCGCCGCCGATGTACAGGGCGGGGTTGCGGAGGTTGTCCGGCCCGTTGCCGTCGAAGGAGCCGCCGGCCACGTGGATCGTGGTCACCAGCCGCGGCTCGTCCGCCACGTCGAAGGTGCCGATCGAGCCGCGGGAGTGGCCGCCGAAGGCCACCTCGGAGGTGTCGATGTCCTGGTACAGCGGACTGCTCGGGGTCGCGTTCTGCTCCTCGATCCAGTCCAGGGCGTCGACCATGTAGTCGCCGCTGCTGGAGGAGACCTCGCTGTAGACGACGAACCCGTGCGAGGCCCACTGGCGCAGCATGTCCTCGTAGGCGGCGGGATCGGAACCCGCGCCGGGACCCCAGACGAGGACCGGGTGGTCCACGCCGTTCTGGCCGGCGTTCGCCGGGTGCACCAGCCACCCGTCGTTGCCGGGACCGGCGGTCGTGTCGACGGTCACCGCGTAAGGCCCCGGCGCGGTCACGTCGGTCACCGGGGGCAGCGTTCCGCCCGGCGGGTCGGTCGGTCCGCCGTCCCCGCCGCCCGCCGCCTGGACGAGGACGTCGTCGACGGTCAGCGTCTCCAGCGCGCTGCCGGCGTCCAGCGAGAAGCGGAGCCGCACGGTGCGGCCGTCGACCGACGAGGGCAGGTGGAACGAGGCCGTGCCCGAGGCGGTGCGCGAGGACTCGAGCGTGGTGAACGCGCCGCCGTCGACGGAGTAGGCGACCGTGAACGCCTCGCCGAGGTCGAGCCCGGACGCGGTACGGGCGTACGACACCGAGATGCCGTTGTAGCCGGCCAGGGCGATGGGCGCGGAGGTGAGGGACGGGTCGGTGAGCAGTGAGCCGCTCAGCCGCGCCGCCCCCGTGGCGGTGCTGACGGGACCGGTGGAGGTGAAGGTCCCGAGCCCGGAGGAGAAGTTCTCGCTGTAGACGCGGGTGGCGGCGGAGGCCGGGCCGGAGAGTGCGCCGGTGATGCCCGTTGCGATGAGGCCGGCGGTGGCCGCGCCGAGCAGGCGCAGGCCGAGGCGAGTTGGCATGGCTGATCCCTTCTGACCGCGCCGGCCGCCCGCGGCGGTGGCGGCGCGTCGTCGTACCGGGCGCACGGGTGTGTCCCGTGCTTCCGGCGCCGGAGATCGGGCGGGAGTCGAACCCATGCGATTCAAGCGGTGCTTCCGGCGGGGCGAATCCGTGAAATCACCGGCGCCGACCCGACGCGGCAGCAGCGGCGACTTCACCGGTGTGAAGTGAGAACGGACGGTGGGGAGTTCGGGCAACGGACGTCGACCAGGTGGTCCGGAGCGTTTCCGGATCCCAGAAACACCTGGTCGGCGTGTCGGAGGACGATGAGCGCGGATGAGCAGGACGGGTGTGAGTGCCGCCGAAGGCGAGCCGGTCGGCGATGGTCGTACGGAGGCGGAGGTCGTCGAAGGCCTCGGTCCAGCCGGAGGAGGACTCGTTCGAGGGCCGTCGGCGGCTGCGGCTGCCAGGTCGTCGCCTCCACCAACGTCCCCTTCGCACGCGACTGCCCGGCCGTACGGGAGGTCCACCTCGGCGGCCTCCACCGCTTCTTCGACCACGCGCCCCGCCGCGACACCCGTCTCACCGGTCCACCGCCGACCGAACGCCGCCTCGACCCGTTCACGGCCGTTCACGGCCGTACGCGGCGTTCGAGGTGGATGGCGGTGAAGACGGCGACCTTGGCCCGCAGGGCCCAGGGGTCGAACGGCTTGCTGATGTAGTCGACCGCGCCGGCGGCGTAGCCGCGGGCGGTGTGTTCGGGGTCGGTGCCCATGGCGGTGAGGAAGATGATCGGCACGTCGCGGTTGCGGGGGCGGCGCTTGATCTGGGCGGCGGTCTCGTAGCCGTCCATCTCGGGCATCTGCACGTCCATGATGATGACCGCGAAGTCGTCGTGGTCCAGCAGGGCCTTCAGCGCCTCCCGGCCGGAGGTCACGGTGACGAGTTCCTGCTCCAGCGTGGCGAGGACCGCGGTCATGGCCAGGAGGTTGTCGGGCTGGTCGTCCACGATCAGCACCTTGGGCGTGCCCGCGTCCGGCGCCGTCAGGGCGGCGACCGGCCGTTCGGCGGCGTCGAGTTGCCGTTCCAGCAGCTCGCACCTCGCCTCTGCCGCCGCGCGCTGCTCGCGGGCCGCCTGGAGCTCTTCCCCGAGGCGCGCCGCCTGCCGCTGGAGGGCGTCGCGTTCCTCCAGGAGCTGGGACACGGCGGGGTGCGCCGCCTCCAACTGGTCGGCGCGGGCCCGTTCGGCCTGCCAGTCCATCTCCAGTTGGGTCAGCCGCACCTCCAGGTCGGCGATGCGGTGCGTGCGGTCCAGCAGCGCGTCGCCCAGGACGTCGCCGCTCACGCTGGAGCGCCGGGAGATCCGGTCGGCGTCGGCCAGCTGTTCCTCGAGCACCCGCACCGCGTGCTTCGGGGAGGAACCGGCGTGGACGGCGGAACCGTACAGTTCGCGCAGGAGCTCGACGGCCTCACTCGTCACGGCGGTGCCGCGGTGCTCGGCCAGGTCGGCGAGCAGGTCGGTGACCACCTGCCACGGGGGCAACCGGGTTCCGTTGAGGTAGCGCGAGAGCGTGCCGGGGTCGCGCCGGCGGCGGGCCGCGTACCGCCGCACCGACACCTCCAGGCCCTCGAACAGCTCCCGGAGCGCCTGGGCGAGCGCCCGCGCCTCTTCGGGAAGGTCGTGCCCCAGCGGCCGCAGCTCACCCACGCTCCCCCACCTCCCGGCCCTCGCCCGTGCCCGCCTCGCTCCGGTCCTCCGCCCCGTCCGGCCCGGCGGCGGTGGACCGGTCGGAGAACGGCACGGCCGGGCCGGCGCCCGCGAGCCCGGTGGGGGCGCTGCGCACGAGCCCTCCGCCCGCCCACCGGGCCGGCGCCGCGGCCGTAGCGCCGCCGAGTGCCGCGGGCGGGGACACCGGGGGCGCCCCGGGCGAGAGCGGGACCCGATCCATGTACGTCTCCGTTCCTCCGGCCCCGGCCGCATGACGGGGCGTCACCACCCGTACGGCGGATTGCCGCGCGGGTGACACACAGCATGAGCCGTGGTGGAACCGTTGCACGACGTCATCGGCCGGGTGGGGCGGCGGGAAAAGGGCGCCGCTCACGGCCGCGGGCCTCCGCCGACCGCCGTCCGCGCAGCTCGGAGGGGGTGGGGAGGGGATCCGTCGCCGGTGTGTTGCCGCGCAACGTGGGCGACCGTACGGCGACGGCGGCAGGTGCCGCCACACACCCCGTCACAGGAAGCCCCGCCCCGCCCCGCCCCGTCCCGTCCCGTCGGTACCGGATCCCGGTGGGGCCGTCCGCCCCGCCGGACATCCGCCCCGCCGGGCCTCCGCCGCGCCGGGGGTCGCCCGAGGGCCGCTCCGGTGTGGGGGGCGCAGGGCGGCGGGGCGGACGCCCAGGGCGTGGCGCAGCGCGTTGGTCAGGGTGGGGCCCAGGGCGGGGGCCGGCGGGCTGACGGCCGGTTCGGCCATCGGCTCGGGTTCCGCCGTCCTGGCCGGGGTGACGGGACGGACGGCCGCGACGGGCGGGTCACCGAAGCACGGGACGGCGCGGTCGCGCGGGTCCGAGGGGACGGCGCGGCCGTCGGGGCCGGGGCGACCGCCTCCTCCCCCGCGGGCGGGTCGGGCCGCCGCGGGGACGGGGGCTCATACGGCGGGGCCGGGGCCGACCGTGACGCGTTCGCCGCGCTCGCACCCCAGGAGGCGCGCGCCGTGGCCGCGGCGCTCGGCCTCGGCGAGGAAGTCGGACAGCGGGGAGCGGAAGACCGGGTAGTCGTCGTAGTGCACCGGCAGGGCTCGGCGGGGGCGGACCATGTCGAGCAGGTCCACCCCCTGCGCGGCGTCCATCGTGACCACCAGGCCGCCGGGCAGGGTCGTGCCGCCGAGGTGCAGAACCGCGAGATGGATGTCGGGGCATCTGCGGGTGATCTCCCGCAGGCCGTCGTACACCAGCGTGTCACCCGTCAGGTACACGACCAGGCGGGTCTCCCCGGAGCGGTCCCCGAACTCGAGCAGGCTGCCCATCACCGGTGGGAGCAGCGCGCGCGCCGGCCCTGGCGCGTGCCTGCCGGGCAGGGAGGTGACACGGACCAGGGAGTCACCGCGCAGCACCGTCTGGCTCTGCCAGGTGCGGAGCCCGACCGCCCGGTGGAAGCCGAACAGCCCCTGTAGGACGCGGGAGGCGTGCGGGGTCGTCACGAACGGCAGGCCGCGGTCCAGGCGGCGGCGCGCCTCGCGGTCGAAGTGGTCCCCGTGCAGATGGGACAGCACGACGGCGTCGACGTCCTGCGCCGGAAGGTCCGCCGCGTCCAGCGCGGGCTCGGTCAGGCGGCGCGACACGAGGCCGTAACCGAGGTGGGCGAACTGCCCGCGGTGGAGGAAGTTGGGATCGGTGAGCAGCGTCAGCTCGCCGTAGCGGATCAGCAGTGTGGCGTTGCCGATGAAGAGGATCTCCGCGGAGCCCTCAGGCGCCGGTCGGCCCATGGCAGCCTCCCTCACATCGCGCCTACGGGTAACCAGGGGCCGGGCGCCCACACCGCCCCGCGACGGGTCTCTGCGTCCGGGCCGCGGCGCGGCGGTCGCTCCGCGCCCTTCCCCGCGCCCTTCCTCCGCGTCGCGCCATCCGCGGGTCCGCCGACTGGAGGGCGGGGGCCGTCCGCCGCGGCTGCCGCGTCAGAGAGCGCTGACCTGGTTGGCTCGCCCGGGAACGGTACGGGGCACCACGGGGACGGGCCGGTGGCCCCCGGTGCCGGGTGGCGGGCGCCGGTCACGCGGGACGGCGCGGCCCACGGGCGCGCGGTCGGTGGTACCGGCGTCCCGCCACGGACGGCGGGCGCCCGCTCAGCCGAACCGGCCGTCGCGGACCCCGTCGTGGAACGCGGCCCACCCCTGCGCCGTGAAGCGCAGGTCGCCGCGGGCCGGGTCCTTCGAGTCCCGCAGCACCACGGCGCCACCACCGAGAGCGCCCACCTCCACGCAGGCGATGAAGCTCTTGCTGCTCTTGCGCCACCGCACGGCGGAGGTGTCCTTCGCGTACAGCTCGTCCTTCTCCATGGTTCCTCCCTCGTCCGTTCACGGCCCCCGACGAGCCTCCGGCTGATCGCGCGCCGCACGCCCGGCCTGCGAAGCCGCCGGTCGGCGTCCTTGCCTGCGAGCCGGGGCTCCGCACGAACCTTTCCGCACATCGCCCTCCACGGCCAGGGACCATCCGCGATCCGGACCGGACGCGGCCCCCGCCCCGGCGGCGCCGTGCGCCGCCGGGACACCGTCCGCTCCGCCGGGATCACGCCGGAGGGGGCGGCCCGGGGCGGGGTGGGAGAGCGACCGCGAGCGGTCACGCCGGAGGCGGCTCCCGGCCGTCCACCGGCCCCCGACCTCTCCTCACGCCCGGAGCCGTCGGGGGTCCGCGGCGTGCTCCACCGCGTACGCCGAACCGCGGGGCCACGGCGAGCCCTCGTCCATGCGCAGCGCCTCGTAGGCGTCGCACCGGAGGCGCTTGGCCGCGTCGGCGGCGGTGACGAGGTCGATCGGGTAGGGGCCCACCGTCCGGACGGGGCGGCGCTCGCCGCCCTCGCGGCGCCAGCCGAACTCGATCCGGAACGCCTCCGCCAGGCGGTCGTCCGGCCGGCGGTCCTTCTCCTTCGTGCCCGGCGGGTGCTGGAGCCGGCCGGTGCCCTGGGTGTACTCGTCGAAGTGCTCGATGACGTCCCGGGCGTCCTTCCCGCCGGGGACCGCCGCGGTGAAGTCCGCCAGGGCCTCGTCGAGGAGCGCCCGCGCCGGTTCGGTGACCAGGTGCCGGCGGGTCATCTGCACACCGCGCAGCACCATCCGCAGCGCCATGACGAACTGGTAGGCGTCGAGGACCGGGTTCCACCCGTCGCCGTTGCGCACCCGCTCCAACTGGAGCTGGACGGCCGCCTCCCAGGTCCAGGTCTCGGTGTGGCCGATGTTCGCGCCGTGCTCCGTGTGGAGCCACGGCCTGTCGGTGGTGCTCACGCTGTCGTCCCCGCATCCGGTGGTGGAGGGTGCACAGCGTACGAATCCGAGCGCGTCCCCGGCCACCCGTTTGGCGTACCTCGCCCCGGGCGCCGTGAGCGCGGGCCGCCTGCTCGTCCCGGGCAGCGGCCGTCACCGCGGGTCAGGTCCGCGGTGGAGGTCCCTCGCCCCGCGTGCCGCGGCCCCGCCGCGGGTGGCTCCGTGCCCGGCGCGGTTCGGCTTCCCGTACGGCGGCGCCCGGGCGGGCTCGCTCCGTCCTTCCTCGGCGCCGGAGCGGGGCGCGGGGCGGCGCTCGGTCGTGCCGCCGGGCCGTGCGCGCAGCGGGCCGTCAGTCCGTCGCCGTCGAGTGGGAGCCGTGCAGGATCGCCCGCGCCTGCTCGGCGTGCCCCCCGCGCGCGATCACGTCGTACTTCGTCGCCGCCAGGGTGCGGGTGGAGGAGAAGTCCCGGCGGCCGCCCGTCGCGGCGTGCCCGACGAAACCGAACACGGCGCCCCACACGGCGCCGATGAGGATGCCGCCGAGGAGCAGGCCCAGCCAGGTCGGCCCCGGGGTGAACAAGCCGACCAGGAGGCCGATGAACAGGCCGAACCAGGCGCCGCTGGCGGCGCCCGCAGCCGCCGCCCTGCCCTTGGTGAGCCGGCCGGTGACACGCTCCACCAGTCGCAGCCCCGACCCCACGATGTCGATGTTCTCGACGGGGAACTTCTCGTCGGAGAGGCGGTCGACGGCGGCTTGCGCCTCCTCGTACGAGTCGTAGCTCCCGACGGTGTTCCATGCGGCGCTGATCGGGTCCAGCGGCCCGGGTTCGATGGGTGCCATGTCCGTCCCTCCGTTTTTGCTCACTTGCTACCGGTGTTACCGGTTTCTCCGGATCGCCTCTCCACCTTTCGACGTTTCACTCCTTCGGTCACCGCCCCGGTCGGTCCACCGGCGGCGTCACCCTCCGGCACCCCCGGCACCCGGCGCGGGGGTGACGATCCGGTGCAGCACCGCGTGGACCGGCTCACCGCCGAGCAGGTCCCGCAGCTCCTCGACGCCGTGCCGCCGCCGCGTCGCCGCCCTCACCACCGCACTCTGCGCGCTGGACACCGTCCACGACGTCACCGTGGACGTGCCCACCGGACAGGTCACCGTCACCAGCGTGATCCCCCTGATCCAGGAGGAGGTCGCCGGTACCGTACGCGCGGCCGGATACGAACTCGCCACCGCCGCCCCCTGAGCCGGGACCGCGCTGCCGGACCCGGGGACGCGCTGGCCATCTGCTCGGTGCCGTACGCCGGTGCGGAGTCGCCCGGTCGCGCGGGGCCTGTCCGACGGCCGGGCCGCCCACCGCGGGGATCAGCCCGCTGAGCGCGGAAACCCCCCGTCAGCCGAGCCACGGCCGAGCTCCACCCCCGTGACCGCGCCCGGCTCGTGGTCCTCGCCCACGCGTCCGGCCCGGTGGCCCCGCGCGGTTCCTGACCTCCCCCCGCCTCCCGCACCGAGGTCTCCCGGGTCGGGAACACCCCCTCGGCGGGCAGAGCGGTCCGCCGCGCGCGTGGACTCGTCGACACAGGGGCGTCCCGTGGCCACCGGTCAGCTCCGCGGGGGGCGCGGAAAACGCGTGGCCGCCGCGTCCGCGGCACCGGTACCGTCTGGTCCCCCGGCCAGCCGCAACGGCGGTTCGCCCAGGTGAGAGAGTGGTTCCCATGACCGGCCGGCAAGCGACGACGACCCTGTGGCGCCCCACCGGCCCCAAGGAGCTGGACCTGGTCCGGGAGTCGGACTGGCGCGCCTGGCCGCCTCGGCTGCCGGAGCAGCCGCTCTTCTACCCGGTGCTCAACGAGGAGTACGCGGTGAGGATCGCGAGGGACTGGAACGTCCGGCACGACGGTGCCGGCTTCGTCACCCGCTTCGACGTCGAGTCGGAGTTCCTGCGCCGCTATCCGGTACGGCGGGCGGGCGGGCGGACGATCCTTGAGCTGTGGGTGCCGGCCGAGGAGCTCGACGAGTTCAACGCCCACATCGTCGGCCGGATCCACGTGGTCCACGAGTTCCGCCGAGTGACGGGATCCGCTGGAGGGGGAACCGGCCCGGTGCACCGGCCCTGAAGCGGCCGGTGCGGACACGGCCGGTGTCTGCGGTGCCTTCGGTGACCGTCCGGGCGGTCGTGGCCCGGAGCCCGTCACCCGAACGGCCCCGTCGGGGTCAGGTGACGGTGTGCACCCGCTGGGAGCCCAGTTCGTAGCGGGCGCCGACGATGGCGAGGCGGCCCGCGGCGGCCCGCGCCGCCAGGTCCGGTTCGGCGGCGAGGCGGGAGCGGACCAGCCGGACGTTCGCGGTGATCGTCGCGTCGACGCGGGCCCGCCCGGTCTGGGTGTGGTCGATGGCGGGGCGGATCTGCTCGGCGACGTACGCGATGTGCGCGGGCAGTTCCTCGCCGGTCTCGGCCGCGCGGACGGCTGCGGTGACCGCGCCGCACGACTGGTGGCCCAGCACCACCACGAGGGGGATGCCGAGCTCCAGGACGCCGTACGCGATGCTCCCCAGGACCGCCTCGTCGAGGACGCAGCCCGCCGAGCGGACGGTCATCAGGTCGCCGAGCCCCTGGTCGAAGACCAGCTCGGGCGGGACGCGCGAGTCGATGCAGCCGAGGACGACGGCGAACGGATGCTGCCCGGACACGGCCAGGAGGCGGTCGCCGCCCGACTCGTGCGGGTGGGTCTGGTGGCGGGTGTACCAGCGGTGGTTGCCCTGCCGCAGCGCGCGGAGCGCCGCCGCCGGCGTGTCCGGCCGCGCGGCCTCCTGTCCGGCGGCGACGGCCTGCGCGGTGGGCAGGGCGACGCCCGCGCCGAGTACCGCGCCGCCGGCCAGCGCGGCCCGCAGGAGGGCGCGGCGGTCGGGGCGGTCGCGGTCGCCGGAGCGGTCGGGGTGGTCGGGGCAGTCGGGGTGGTCGGGGCGGTCGGGGCGGACCGCGGGGCTGGTGAGTATGAGCTCGGGTGTCGACGTCACGCTCGGCACGGTAGGGGGCGCCCTGCCCGCCCCGTCCGGTTCTTGGTGCCTCGTTGGCCGCGCCTTGAACGAATCGTGAACGGCTCCGCTCGCGGCGCCGACCGGGGCTCCGGCGGGGCCGGGGCGGGCGTCAGGTGAGGAGGGTGACGAGGAGGGAGGCGTCGTCCTGGAAGAGGGCGCGGCCCCGGGCGGTGCGTTCGGCGCGTGCCGGGCCGTCGGGGACGAGGCGTGCGGCGGCGGCCAGCAGGGACGGGAGGTCGGGCGCCGTCGTCGTCAGGCCCTCCGCCGCCATGTGGCGCACGCCGTCGGTGCCGTGGCCGGGGATGGGGCGGTAGGCGACGACGGGCAGGCCGGCGGCCAGCGCCTGGACGGCGGTCTGACCGGCGGCGTTGTCGATCAGGAGGCGGGCCGAGGCCATGAGGGCGGGCAGGTCGTCGGTCCAGCCGAGGGCGACGGCGCCCGGGACGCGGGCGGTGCGGCGGCGCAGGTGCTCGTCGCGGCCGCACAGGACGACCGGGCGCAGGCCGTTTCGGGCCAGGGCCCCGGCGGTGCGGGGCAGGTCGGAGCCGACGCCCCAGGCACCGGCGGAGAGCAGGACGGTGGGGCGGTGCGGGTCCGGTGGCGGGCCGGGCGGGGTGCGGGCGACGGCGTGGAAGGCGGGCGGCACGACCGGGCCGGGCGCGGCGGCACGGCGGCCCGTGCCCGTACGGGCGGCTTCGGCGGCGCCCGGGCTGACGCACAGGTACAGGTCGTTGCCCGGGTGGAGCCAGCCGCGGTGGACGGCGAAGTCGGTGACGTACACGGCGCTGGGGACGCGCAGGGTGCCGCGTTCCCGCATGCGGCCGGTGACCTGCGCGGCGAGGTGGAAGGTGGAGACGACGACGTCGGGGCGGAGGCGGGCGGCCAGGGCCTCCAGGGGGCGTTCGGCGAGTACGGCCAGCGGTGAGGTGTCGGCGCGCGGGGCGGCGGGGCCGTCCGGGCGGGGCGGGGGCGGGGCGAGGAAGACGCGGTAGATCGCCGTGTAGAGCGCGGGCACGCGGCGTACGACCGTGCGGTAGAAGGCGCGCAGGGCCGGACCGGTGCCGGGCGGCAGCAGCGTCAGGACGTCGTGGACGTGCGCGTCGTGGCCGTGCGCGCGGAGCCGGCGGGCGAGTTCGGCGGCGACGGCGTCGTGGCCCGCGCCCATGCTCGCGCTCAGGACCAGGCAGCGCCGCGTCATGTGGTCGCCTTCCGGTGGCGGGGTCCGGGTCCCTCCCATCGTGGGGGCGGAGGGCGGCCCGGGCGGGCCGGGCGGGCCTGTTCGGGTGGTTCGCGGGCCCGGCGCACCGTCGCGGCGGGGCGGCCGGGGAGGAATCGGGAGGCCGGGGGGAGCGGGGGCGCGAGTCCGGAGGTCTGGCATGGCGGGAACGGCACGGCCGGTCGTGCTCATCACGGGTGCGTCGTCGGGGATCGGAGAGGCGGTGGCCGAGCGGTTCGCCGTGGACGCCGAGCGGCGCTGGCGGCTGCTGCTGGCCGGCCGGGACGAGACGCGGCTGGGCGAGGTGGCGCGCCGTACGGGCGGTGCGGGGCTGCCGGGCGACCTGGGCGGCCCGGAGGGTGTGGAGCGGCTCGCCGCCCGGGCGCTGGAGCGGGAGGGGCGGGTCGACGTGCTGGTCGCGTCGGCCGGGATCGGCTGGGCGGGGCCGTTGACGCGGATGCCGCCCGAGGTCGTGGAGCGGCTGGTGGCGGTGAACCTGACGGGGGTGGTGCAGCTGGTGCGGCTGCTGCTACCGGGGATGGTGGAGCGCGGTGTGGGGCGGCTGGTGCTGATCAGTTCGATGGCGGGCTGGGCCGGCGTGGCGAACGAGGCGGTGTACGCGGCGACGAAGGGCGGGCTGTTGGCGTTCGCGGAGAGCCTGCGCTACGAACTGGCCGGTACGCGGGTGGGGGTGACGGCGGTGCTGCCCGGCGCGGTCGACACGCCTTTCTTCGCGCGCCGCGGCGTGCCGTACCACCGGCGGAGCCCTCGGCCGGTGCCGGTGGTACGACTGGCCGACCTGGTGTGGAAGTCGGTGGTCCACGGGCGGGACGAGGTGTTCGCACCGGCATGGCTGGCGGGGCCGGCACGGATCCGGGGCGGTGCGCCCGGGTTCTTCCGCGCGATGGCCAAGCGGTTCGGCTGAGCGGCGCGCGATGCTCGCTCTCTCGATCTGTCTGGCCCTGCTGGCGGCGATGGGCAACGCCGCGGCCTCGGTGCTCCAGCGGCGCGCCGCGGCCGACACGGGCACGGCGGACGCGGCGGGCCCGGCCGACACGGCGGCGCGCGGGTGGTGGCAGAGGCTGGTGCGGCGGCGGGTGTGGGTGTGGGGTTCGGTGATGCTGGGGCTGTCGGGGCTGTTCCAGGCGCTGGCCCTGGCGACGGGGCCGCTGGCGGTCGTGCAGCCGGTGATGAGTACGGAACTGCTGTTCACGCTGGTTGTGGGCGGGGTGGTGTTCCGGCGGAGCCCCGACCGGCGTACCTGGTGGGCGTTCGGGGCGATGGCGGCCGCGCTGGCCGCGTTCCTGGCGCTGGCGGAGCCGACGGGCGGGCGGGCGACCGTACCGGCGGCGGACTGGCTGTGGGCGGGGCTGGTGATCGGGGCGGTCGCGGTGGGGCTGGTGGCCGTGGCGCTGCGGCTGCCGTCGGCGCCTCGGGCGGCGGTGCTGGGGGCGGCGACGGCGATGGGGTTCTCCGGTACGGCGGCGCTGCTGAAGGACGCGCTGGGCCGGTTGCAGGACGGGCTGGGCTCGGTGTTCGGGGCGTGGCAACTGTATGCGGCGGTCGCGGTGGGACTGACGAGTTTCCTGCTGCTGCAGATGACGTTCCGGGCGGGGACGCTGGCCGCGTCGCAGCCGGCGCTGACGCTGGGGGACGCGTTGCTGAGCGTGGTGCTGGGGGTCTGGCTGTTCGACGAGCGGGTCGTCGTGGGCGTGCGGGGGGTGTTCGAGGCGGTCGCGGTGGTGGTCCTGGTGGTGGCGTGCGTGGAGCTGGCCCGGTCGCCGCTGGTGAAGGGCGGCGAGGACGGGGAGGGCACGTGGTGAGCAGGGCGGGTGCGGCTGCACGGCGTACGGCGGCCCGGCGCGCGGCCGTGTGGCGCGCGGGGGCGGTCGCGGTGGCGGGACTGGCGGGCTGGCACGTCGTGCCCGCGGCGACGTGGCTGCCGGGAGTGCGCGGGGCGCTGTGGCCGGCGCTGGACGGGCGGGGTGACCCGGGTCGGGTGGCGCTGACGTTCGACGACGGGCCGGATCCCGGTACGACGCCGCTGTTCCTGCGCGCGCTGGACCGGCTGTCGGTCCGGGCGACGTTCTTCGTGCTCGGCGAGCGGCTGGAGCGGGCACCGGCGCTGGGACGGCTGATCGTGGCGGAGGGCCACGAACTGGCCGTCCACGGCTGGTCCCACGACCCGCCCTGGGTGCCGCGGCCGGTGCGGGACGTGCGGGAGGTGGCGCGGGCGGCGGCGCTGGTCGCGGACGTGGCGGGGGGCAGGCCGCTGTGGTACCGGCCGCCGTACGGGGTGCTGACGGGGGGCCGGTGGGCGGCGGCGCGCGCGGCGGGGCTCCGTCCGGTGCTGTGGTCGGCGTGGGGGCGCGACTGGACGGCGGACGCGTCGCCCGCGAGCGTACGGGCGGAGGTGGCGCGCGGGGTGCGGGGCGGGGCGACGGTGCTGCTGCACGACTCGGACGCGCTGTGCGCGCCCGGTTCGTGGCGGGCGGCGCTGGGGGCGCTGCCGGGGCTGGTCGCCGACTGCCGGGCACGGGGGCTCGCGGTCGGCCGGCTCGCCGAACACGGCCTGGACCGCCCGGCGGGTGCCGCGCGGGGGTGTACGGGCCGGTGACGGCTAGGGCCGGCCGAAGGGGGTCCGGAGGGCGCGGGCGCGCCAGGAGTGCGGCGCGGGGTGCGGGTGCCAGTGGCGGTCCCACTCAACGCGACGGGCGCGGCGGTGGGGGTGCCCGGCGGTGTGTTCGCCGGCGCCGTGGACGAGGGCGCCCAGGACGGCGGTGATGGCGGCGAGCTCCGCGCTCGTGGGTGAACCGTGAAGTATCCGCAGGTGGTGGTGCATTGGTCCATCGTCCGGCAGTGGCGCCGTCCCCGCATCCGCTCCCCGGCGGGCCGCGCCCGGCCCCGGTCGCGGCGAGGGCGGTTCGGCATCGGGGTGGCGGCCGGACGGGTGAGAGGCCGGACGGCTCCGTACGCCTCTCCCCTTCCCGCACACGGGCAGTGCGCCGCGCGGCCGGTTCCCGGTGACCCCATGTGGCCGCCTCGACGCGCGCGACGGCCGGAGCTCGCACATCCTCTGAGTGAACGCGAGCAATACGCGACGAAAGGGCTCGACATCATGGCCACGTTGTGCAGACCCGCGGTGTCCGTCCCCGAACATGTGATCACCATGGAGGAGACGCTCGAGCTGGCGCGGACCATTCACGCGGATCACCCCCAGCTCCCGCTCGCCCTGCGACTGATGGAGAACACCGGGGTCCGCAAGCGGCACATTCTCCGGCCCATCGAGGAGACGCTGAAGCACCCCGGCTTCGAGGAGCGCAACGCCGTCTACGAGGCGGAGGCGAAGGCCCGGGTGCCCGCCGTGATACACCGTGCGCTGGAGGACGCGGAGCTGCGCGCCGCGGACATCGACGTGATCATCTACGTGTCGTGCACGGGCTTCATGATGCCGTCCCTGACCGCCTGGATGATCAACACCATGGGCTTCCGCAGCGACACCCGCCAGGTGCCCATCGCACAGCTCGGCTGCGCGGCGGGCGGTGCGGCGATCAACCGGGCGCACGACTTCTGCAGCGCGTATCCGGACGCGAACGCCCTGATCGTGGCGTGCGAGTTCTGCTCGCTCTGCTACCAGCCCACCGACCTCGGCGTCGGGAACCTGCTGTCCAACGGGCTGTTCGGCGACGGGATCGCCGCCGCCGTCATGCGCGGCAAGGGCGGCACGGGGGTCTCGCTGGAGCGCAACGGCTCGTACCTGGTGCCGGAGACGGTCGACTGGATCGCGTACGACGTCCGGGCGACCGGGTTCCACTTCAAGCTGGACAAGCGGGTCCCCGGCACCATGGAGCCGCTCGCCCCGGCGCTCAAGGAGCTGGCGGGACAGCACGGGTGGGACGCCTCCGACCTGGACTTCTACATCATCCACGCCGGCGGGCCGCGCATCCTGGACGACCTGAGCAAGTTCCTCGGAGTGGCCCCGGAGGCGTTCCGCTTCAGTCGGGCCACGCTCACCGAGTACGGCAACATCGCCAGCGCCGTCGTCCTGGACGCGCTGCGCCGGATGTTCGACGAGGGCGGGACGCCGGAGTCCGCGCGGGGTCTGCTCGCCGGCTTCGGGCCGGGCATCACCGCGGAGATGTCCCTGGGCCGCTGGACGACGTCGGGTTCCTCCCGCGCCACCGGCGTCTCGGCACGGGGCTCCGTCCCGAAGACCACCGTCACGTCGAGGGCGTTCGTCGACGCGTACACGGACACGGAGGAGCCCGGCAGTGCTGGATGACACGACGACGACCGCCGAGGCGGAGCGGGAGGGGGCCGGCGGCGCCGGCCCGGCGCTGCCGCCCGTGCGGCACTGGCCGGCGCTCGACCTGTTCGGGGTGGACTTCGACCCGGTGCTGGCCGGGTTGATGGAGGAGGGGCCGGTCACCCGCATCAAGCTGCCGAACGGGTCGGGCTGGGCCTGGCTGGTGACGCGGTACGACGACGTGCGGGCGGTGACGAACGACCCCCGGTTCAGCCGGAAGCTGGTCGTGGAGAACGACGTCACGCGACTGGCGCCGCACTTCATCCCCGTCGACGGGGCGGTCGGGTTCGAGGACCCGCCGGACCACACGCGGCTGCGCCGCGCGGTGGCGCCCGCGTTCACCACCCGGGGCGTCGAGCGGCTGCGCGACCGGGCCCGGGAGATGCTCGACGAACTGGTCGCGGGCGTGCTGCGGGACGGGCCACCGGCCGACTTCACGCAGCGGCTGCTCGGGCCGTTCCCCCTGGCCGTCGTGTGCGAGCTGATGGGGGTGCCGGCGGAGGACCGGCCGCGCATGCACGAGTGGACCAACCTCATCCTGTCGTCGGCGCAGGGCGCGGAGCGCAGCCAGCGCGCCAAGGAGGAGATGTGCGCCTACTTCGCCGAGACGATGCGGCGGCGGCGCGGCACCGGCGGCGAGGACGTCATCGGACTGCTGTCGACCGCGGTGGCGGCCGGGGAGATCACCGAATCGGAGTCGGTGGGGCTCGCGCTGCTCATCCAGATCGGTGGCGAGGCGGTCACCAACAACACCGGCAACATGCTGTTCATCCTGCTGACCCGGCCGGACCTCATGGACCGGCTGCGCGCCGACCGGGAGGGCCGGCCGCGGGCGATCGAGGAGTTGCTGCGGTACATCCCGCACCGCAGCGCGGTCGGGCTGTCGCGGATCGCGCTGGAGGACGTGACGGTCGCCGGTGTGCGGATCCGCGCGGGTGAGGCGGTGTACGTGTCGTACCTGGCGGCCAACCGCGACCCGGACGTGTTCCCCGACCCGGAGCGCATCGACTTCGACCGGGCGTCGAACCCGCACGTGGCGTTCGGGTACGGGCCGCACTTCTGCGTCGGCGCGATGCTGGCGCGGCTGGAGTCGGAGCTGCTGGTGGACGCGCTGGCGGACCGGTTCCCCGGGCTGCGCCTCGCGGTGCCGGCCCAGGAGGTCCGGTTCCGGCGCGGCGCGCTGATCCGGGGTCCGGAGTCGATGCCGGTGACCTGGGGATGAGCGCGCACGCGACGCCGGACGGGCTGCTGGTGCCGACCGGGCACGGCCGGACGCTCACCGCGCCCGCCCACCAGGTCACGTTCAAGGTCACGGGTGAGCACGCGCGGGCCGCGTCGAGCTTCGAGGTGGTCGTGCCGCCGGGGTTCGACGTGGGCGCCCACGTGCACGCGCACAGCGAGGAGCTGTTCTACCTGCTGGAGGGCGAGCTGGACGTGCTCGCCTTCGAGCCCCGGGTACGGACGCGGGACGACTGGCGCCACTGGGAGTCCCGGAGCGGGCGGCGGACGGTACGGGCGACGCCGGGCACGGTGATCGTGGTGCCGCCGGGCTGCCCGCACGCGTTCGCGAACCGTACGGACGAGCCGGCGAAGATGTTCTTCCAGGCGTCCCCTCCCCCGGACCACGAGCGGTACTTCGAGGAGCTGTTGGAGATCCTCGACGGGGGCGGGCCGCCGGACCACGCGGCGATCGCGGCGCTGCGGGCCCGGTACGACATCGAGCAGCTGACCCCGATGCGGCACGGCTCCTCGGCACGGTGACGGAAGGGTCCGTCCGGGGCCGCCGTGCGGGAGGCACCGCGCGGGGACGCCGGGCAGGGAACGGGCACGCGTGGGCCCCGGGCCGCCCGTGGAGGCGGGCCGGGGCCTTCGGCCGTCAGGCCCGGGTCACGGGGTGGTCGCCCTCCCGCCCCGGCGGGCGCGGGCCGCGCCGGCGCGGCGCTCGCCCGTGGCGGCCATGGCCACGCCGAGCAGCAGGGCCACGACGCCGACGACGACGTTGTTCCACACGCTGCGGGTCGTGTCGACGTTTCCGGCGACGAGCCACGGCGAGATGATCGTGAAGGCGCCGATGGCCACGGCGCACCAGGCCATGGCGTGGGTCCGTTCGTACGCGGAGCCCAGGCCGCCCATGCACAGCGCGTAGGCGATGCCGAGGATCAGGTTGCACACGGCGAGGGCCGTGAGCCCGTGGAACCCCGCGATCCAGGGCGACGCGGCCAGGTACACGCCCGTGAGGAAGGCCAGTGCCTCGACGGCCTGACCGCGTGGGGTGCTGGTGGCCTTCTCGAACCTGGCGCGCATCTCGGCGACGTCGGGGTGATGCTCGATGGTCGGGTGGGTGGTCATCGGGGGCCCGCCTCCTGTAGAAGCCTTTATCTGCCCTTTACCACCATATAACGCCTGTTGGTCTATTTAGGTCAATAGGGACTTTTCCTACGAAGATACTCACGACGGCTCGGCCCCTGCGGGCGCCACCACCGGGGGCACCGTCGCCGCGGACACCGGAGGGCTCGCCCGCGGGCGCTGCAACCCGGGGCGGGCGCGCGACACCTCCGCGGCGCTTCGTCGTTGTCAGACGCGGGGGCGCGGCCGCGCCCCACCACGAACGCCGAACGACCGAGAGGGAACCATGAGCCTCCGTACCGCCGCCACCGCCGCCCTGGCCACGGCCGCCGGCGCGCTGCTCGCCGCCACCGGCACCGCGACCCCCGCCCAGGCCGCACAGGCCGCCCCGCAGGCACCGGAGGCCCCGGTGTCCTCGAGCGACGGCGTCGGCCTGCTGAAGAAGGACACCCTGACGCCCCGGTCCCTGACCGACTTCCTCCTCGGCAGCGGGAACTGACGGAGACGCCCCGAAAGCCCGCATGTGTACGGCGAGGAGCCGACCGGGTCGGTTACCGCCACGTTTCGGTCGTGTTACGACTCACACACCGCGCCGTTTCACGCATGATCCATCCTTGAACAGGACCGGTGACGGGGCGTCAACCTGCGGTGACGACAGAGCACCTACCGAACGGCGACCTCGAGGCGCTGATTTCAGGTCAATGTTTGAAAAGGTGACAAAACCTGAAAACCTTCACTGAATGTGCGTCAATCGCCGCAAGAATGCAGGCTGTTCACGCACCCCGACCGAACGGGATTCGAAGGAAAGTGATGACCATGAGGCACATGCGGGCATCCATACGGCGTACCGCCGCCCTCGGGATGATCACCGCCGCAGCGATGACCGCGCTGGCGCCGGCCGCCGCCGCCGCCCCGGAGCGGGCGAGCACCGACGAGTCGCGTCTGTACGCGCCGAACGCGCTGGTCCTGACCGTGTCGAAGGGCGAAACGGCCAAGACGGCGACGCCTCTTCGCGCGGTGACCCTCACCTGCGCGCCGACGCCGGGCGGAACCCATCCCGCGCCCGAGGAGGCCTGTGACGAGCTGCGCTCGGTCAACGGCGAGTTCTCCGCCTTGCGCGGGGGCGAGGAGCGTGCCTGCGTCAAGATCTACGACCCGCTCGTCGCCACCGCCGAGGGCGTCTGGGAGGGACGGCGCGTCGCGTACGAGCGCACGTTCGGCAACTCCTGCGTCCTCCAGACCGAGGGCGGCAGCGTCTTCTCCTTCTGAGTCCTGCCGCCCGGCCTCCCCGCGGCCCGCGTCCTCTCCCGGCATCCTCCCCCTGCCACGGAGACGGCGCGGGCCGTCGCCGTGCGCGGGGCGGGCCGGGTGGCCGACACTGGTGGAACGAAAGGGGCATGCGTCTCCACGGGTGTCGCCGCCGGCATCACCCGTGGGCACTGGCCCCGGTACGGGACCGGACCGTGAGCCGTGGAACGTGAGCCATGGATGTGGAGAGCGTCGCCGACGAGTTGTACGGGCTGCGGCCCACCGAGTTCACCGCGGCCCGGGAGCAGTGCGCCGCCCGGGCCCGCGAGGCCGGGGACCGCGAGCTGGCCGCCCGGATCCGGGCGCTGCGGCGCCCGACCCTGGCCGCGTGGGCGAGCAATCTGCTCGTACGGGCCCGGCCGGACGAGGCCCGGTCGCTCGTCGCCCTCGGGGAAGCGGCGCGGCGGGCCCACCGGAGCCCCGGCGGCGTACGGCTGCGCGAGCTGGACCGGCGCCAGCACGACCTGGTGGCCGCGCTGGCGCGGGAGGCGCAGCGGCTGACGGCCGAGGCCGGGAAGGAGGTCGGGGACGCCGTCCGCGAGGAGGTCGAGGCGACCCTGCGGACGGTGCTCGCCGACCCGGGAGCGGCCGGGGCGTGGCTGTCGGGCCGCCTCAGCAGGGCACTGGGCGCACCGGTCGGCGCCGAAGCGGCCGGGGCCCCCGACGACGGCGTACCGGGGCGCCCTCCCGTGGCCCCCACCGCGCCCACCGGTACGGAGGGGGCTTCCGCCGCCGGGAAGGCCCCCGGCCCGCGCACCGGCCCGTCCCCGGCCGGGCCCCGGGGCGGTGCGCGGGCCGGGAGCGGCGACAGCGGCGGTACGGGCCGCCCTGACCCGGCCGCGGCCCGCCGGACCCGGCGGGAGCAGCACGAAGCGGAACAGCACGAGGCGGAGCGGCGGCGGGCCGAGGGGGAGGCGGCCGCCGCCCGACGGGAGGCGGCGGCGCGGGAGGACGAGGCGCGCCACGCCCGGGACGCGCTGGAGGGCGCCGAGCAGCGGGCGCACGAGGCGGATCTGCGGGCGGAGGAGCTGGTCGCGCGCCTGAAGGAGGCGCAGGCCCGCAAGGAGGCCGCGCACGGCGCCGTGCGCCAGGCCAGGGAGCGGGCCCTGGAAGCGGAGCGGGCCGCCCGGCGGGCCGCGAAGCACGCACAGGAGGCCATCGGACGGCTGGGCCGGTGAGCCGCGGGTCCCGGGCGCCGCGGGGGGCCTGTGGGCGGGGCGGGAAGACCACCACGACGTGGGTCCCGGACGCTGCGGGGGGCCTACGGGCGGGCCGCCGGGGCCGTGGTCGTGGCCGGGGCGGACGGCGCGGGGTCCGGAGAGCGGTGGGAGAAGCGGTGGAGGTAGCGGACCTTGATGCACAGCGACCACGGGTCGATCGGCTTGACCAGGAGGTCCGCCGCGCCCAGCCGCATCGCCGCGCGGGACAGTTGGGCGTCGACGCCCAGGCCGGTCACGAGGATGACCGGAATGCGGCGGGTCTGCTCGAGCCGCTGCATGTAGCGCAGCACGTCGAGGCCGCTCACCCCGGGCATGACCACGTCCAGGACCGTCACGGCGACGCCGCCGCGCAGCACGGCCTTGAGGGCGGCGTCGCCGCTGGTCGCGAACTCCAGGGGGTAGCCGAGCGGCGAGAGGGCGCTGTGCAGCGCGAACAGGTTGTCCTCGCGGTCGTCGACCAGGAGGACCTTCTCTCCGGCGGGCAAGGGACCTCACCTCCGCTCCGTGGAGCCGGGCCGGCCCTTCACCGCCCCCGTGTCCCCTCCAGGATGCCCTCCGCGGCACGCGGACGGCAGGGGCCCGGCGGGACGGGCCCGGCGGGGTGGCCGAACCCGTCTCCCGGAACCGCGGGGACACCAGTCGGGCGAGGGCTCTGACCCACCAGCGGCGTCACCGCGTCACCTCCTCGCCGTCAGGCGAGGAGGCGTTCCAGTTCGGCCAGCTCCGCGTCGTCGAACGGCGCGGCGTCGAGGGCGCCGAGGTTCTGGTCGAGCTGGCGCACGCCGCTCGCGCCGACGAGGACGGACGTGACGCGCGGGTCGCGCAGGATCCAGGCGAGGGCGAGCTGCGCCAGGGTCTGGCCGCGGCCGGCCGCGAACGCGTTCAGCGCGCGCAGCCGCTTCAGCTTGTCGTCGGTGAGCGCGTCCCGCTTGAGGAAGTGGCCGATGGCCATGCGGGAGTCGGCGGGTACGCCCTCCAGGTAGCGGTCCGTCAGCTGGCCCTGGGCGAGCGGGGAGTACGCGATCACGCCGGCGCCGGCCTCGGCGGAGGCGGCGATCAGCCCGTTCTGCTCGATGGTGCGGTCCAGCATGTTGTAGGCGTGCTGGTTGATCAGGAGCGGGGTGCCCAGTTCCTTGAGGACGGCGGCCGCGCGGGTCATCTGTTCGGGGCTGTAGTTGGAGAGGCCCGCGTAGAGCGCCTTGCCCTGGCGGACCGCGGCGTCGAGGGCGCCGACCGTCTCCTCGACGGGCGTGTCGGGGTCGGGCCGGTGGGAGTAGAACACGTCGACGTAGTCGAGGCCCGTGCGGGTCAGCGACTGGTCGAGGCTGGCGAGCAGGTACTTGCGGGAGCCCCACTCGCCGTACGGGCCCGGCCACATGTCGTACCCGGCCTTCGTCGCGATGAACAGCTCGTCGCGGTACGGGCGGAAGTCCTGGGCGAAGAGGGTGCCGAAGTTCGCCTCGGCGCTGCCGTAGGGCGGGCCGTAGTTGTTCGCGAGGTCGAAGTGGGTGACGCCGCGGTCGAAGGCGTGGCGCAGGACGGCGCGCTGCGTCTCCAGCGGGGTGGTGTCGCCGAAGTTGTGCCACAGGCCGAGGGACACCTGCGGCAGCAGGACGCCGCTGTGGCCGCACCGCTGGTACCGCATGGTGGTGTAGCGGTCTTCGGCGGCGCGGTAGGGGGCCGGTCTCACGAGGGGTCTCCTGCCTCTGCGGGGTGGGGCGACGGCGGGCCCGGGGTGGCCGTGGGGCGCCGCCGGCCCGCCTGTTCGACGAGGTTAACCCGTGTGCGGCGGGCCGGTGCGGGCGGGCCGGGCCCGCCGGTGGCTCAGGGGCGGTAGACGGCGCCGGGTTCGGGCTCGGCGGGGGCGAGGAGCTGCGGCACGGTGACGAAGGTGAAGCCGCGTCCCTTCAGTTCGTCGATGATGCCGGGGACCGCGGGGACGGTGCCGTCGTAGATGTCGTGGAGCAGGATGATGCCGTCCTTGCCGGCCCCGGCGAGGGTGCGCTCGCGGATCAGGTCGGAGTCGGTCGTGGCGTAGTCCTTGGCGGTGACGCTCCACAGCACCTGGGAGAGGCCCAGTTCGCGGCAGATCTCGGTGACCGTCTCGTCGGTTCGGCCCTGCGGGGGGCGCATCAGGGTCGGCTTGCGGCCGGTGAGGCGCTGGAGGGCGTCCTGGGTGCGGGTGAGCTCCTCGCGTATCTCGTCCGGTTCGATGTCGGTGAGGACGCGGTGGGCCCAGGTGTGGTTGGCGACCTCGTGGCCCTCGGCGGCGATGCGGCGCACGACGTCGGGGTGACGGTCGATGTGCTTGCTGCCGAGCAGGAAGAACGTGGCGGGGACCTGCTTCTCCTCGAGGATGTCGAGGAGCCTCGGGGTGTCCTTGCCCGGGCCGGCGTCGAAGGTCAGGGCTATGCACTTCGCCTGCCGGCAGTCGACGGGCCGCGGCGCCTCCCCCTTGGCGTCCTCGCGCACGTCGGCGGGGGCGACGGTCTCCACCGAGCAGCCGCCCAGGACCAGGGCGAGCGTGGCAGCGGCGGCGAGGACGGCGGCCGTACGGCGGCGGCGCGGCGTGCGGGCGGGGCGCGCGGACGACGGGGAGGGCAGCGGAAGCGGCACGGCGCAGCTCTCTTTCGATGGGGTCGAAGCGACCCGGTGAAGGCCGCGCGCCGCGCTCTACACAAGGTGTATACACATGGTTTATAGAGGGGTGGGGAAACGCGGGCGCGCCCCCCCCCGGGGGGCGCGCCCCCCGG
>NZ_JAWCTQ010000062.1:0-34338 GCF_032423885.1 Streptomyces tamarix
GGTGCCCGCGGGGGTGGGTGGGCGGGGTTCGGGCGGACCCTGCGGGGGCGCGCCCCCGCCACCGCCCGGCCGCCGACGGGGCGTCCCGGCGGCGGGGGCGCGCAGAGAGGCGACACGCCGACCGTCTTGACCCGTGGCGCGTCCGGCTGAGAACCTGCTGCGCATGCCGACCAGCAGGCGCTTTTTCGCGCGGCACCACGTGGACCTCGTCCGCGTGGCCAGTGCGCTGTGTCGTAGCGGCCGTCCCTGACGGTCGCGCCCCCGGTGTTCCGAGGCGCGGCTCCTTCTCCGTACCGCCCGCCTCCACACCCAGGGAACCCCCATGTTCGTCGTGCCGTCCCCCGGCGCCCCCGCGCCCGCCTCCCCGTCTCCCGCGCCCGCCGCCCCCTCTCCCGGTCCCGTACGGCTCGGGGAGCTCGTGGAGCGGATCGCGGCGCGCGCGGAGCTGTGGCTCCCGTACGTACGCTTCGAAAGCCCCGACCGGTACTACACGCGCCTGGAGCGCACCGCCACCCACGAGGTGTGGCTGCTCACCTGGCTGCCCCGGCAGGGCACCGAGATCCACGGGCACGGCGGCTCCAAGGGGGCGTTCACCGTGGTGCGCGGGGAGCTGACCGAACGGGTCTTCCCGCCGACGTCGTACCCGGTGCACCCGGTGCCGCGGCGGCTGGCGGCGGGAGCGGTGCGGGCGTTCGGACCGCGCCACGTCCACCAGGTGACGAACGAGGGACCCGTGCCGGCGGTGAGCATCCACGCCTACGCGCCGTCGCTGACCAGCATGGCGTACTACCGGCAGCTGCCCGACGGGCGGCTGGTGACCGACCGCGTCGAGGAGGTGGACGGATGACCGGCATCGACCGGCATCTCGCCGAGGTACGGGCCGGACTCGACCGGCTGGGGCCGAAGGAGGCGTGGAGGGCCGTGAGGGACGACGGGGCACTGCTCGTCGACACGAGGCCCGAGGCGACGCGCCGCGCGGAGGGCGGCATCCCGGGCGCCCTGGTCATCGAGCGCAACCACCTGGAGTGGCGGTGCGACCCGGCCAGCGAGGGGGCGCTGCCGCAGGCCACGTCCACGGGGATCCGGTGGATCGTGTTCTGCGACGAGGGGTACGCCTCCTCGCTGGCCGCCGCCTCCCTGCGGACCATCGGGCTGTCCCGGGCCACCGACCTCGTCGGCGGGTTCCGCGCGTGGCGGGCGGCGGGGCTTCCCGTGGCCCCCGGGTGACCACGCGCCGCACGCGGGGGCGGGGCCGGACGTGCGGCGCGCCGGCCGCGTCCGGGCGGCCGGCCCCCACCGGCCGGGACGGCCCGGCCGGCGGAGGCGCCCTCACGCCCCCACCGCGTCGAGCGCGGCGGCCCGGCGGCCCGCCCGCCGGGCCGCCGCCTCGACCGGGTCGAGGACGGGGACCGCGGCCAGCAGCGCCTTCGTGTACGGGTGCCGGGGCGCGTCGTACACCGTGTCCGGCGGGCCCTGCTCGACCACCGCTCCCCGCCGCATCACCGCCACCCGGTCACTGGCCTGCCGCACCACCGCCAGGTCGTGCGCGATCAGGACCAGCGCCAGGCCCAACTCCCGCTGGAGGTCCGCCAGCAGCTCCAGGACCTGCGCCTGCGTCGTCACGTCCAGCGCGGAGACCGGCTCGTCGCACACGACGAGGCGCGGCTCGGGCGCCAGGGCGCGGGCGATGCCGACGCGCTGCCGCTGGCCGCCGCTGAGCTCGTGCGGGTAGCGGCCGTACCAGCCGGGATCGAGCCCGACCCGCTCCAGCAGGCCGCGCACCCTCCCGGTGACCTCCCGGTCGGTGAGCGCGCCGCCGACCCGCAGCGGATCGGCGACGGACTCGCCGATCGACCGGCGGGGGTTGAGCGACGAGGCCGGGTCCTGGAAGACCATCTGGAGCCCGCTGCGCACGCCCGTCACCTCCTCGCCCCGGAAGCGGACGGACCCGCCGCTCGGCTCCAGCAGTCCGACCAGCATGCGCCCGAGGGTCGTCTTGCCGCTGCCGGACTCCCCGACGACGCCCAACGTCTCGCCCGCCGCGACCGTCAGGGACACGCCGTCCACGCCCACGGTCCGCCGTCGCCCCCGCCCGAACTCCTTGCGCACGCCCACGGCTTCGAGGAGCACGTCCCCGCCGGACGTGCCCCCGCCGGACGCGTCCCTGCCGGGCACGTCCCCACCGGGTGCGGGCCCGCGCGGCGGGCGCGCCGCCACGACGGAGGCGCGCGAGGTCTCCAGGCGGGGGACCGAGGCGAGCAACCGGCGGGTGTACGGGTGCTCCGGCGCCCCCAGGACCCGCTCGACCGGCCCCTGCTCGACCGCGGCGCCGCCCCGCATCACCAGGACACGGTCCACGCTCCCCGCGACGACCCCCAGGTCGTGGGAGACCAGCACCAGGCCGGCGCCGGTCCCCTCCCGCACCTCGTGCAGCAGGTCGAGGATCTGCGCCTGCACGGTGACGTCCAGGGCGGTCGTCGGCTCGTCCGCCACGATGAGCCGGGGCTCGCACACCAGGGCCATGGCGATGAGCGCGCGCTGCCGCATGCCGCCGCTGAACTCGTGGGGCCTCGACCGCGCCCTGCGGGCCGCGTCGGGGATGCCGACCCGTTCCAGCGCGGCGACCGCACGCTCCCGGGCCGCGCGCCGCGACGAACCGGGGAAGTGGACGCGGCGCACCTCGGCGATCTGGTCGCCGACCGCCTGGTACGGGTCGAGCGCCGACAGCGGGTCCTGGAAGACCATGGCGGCGACCCCGCCCCGCAGCCGCCTGAGCCCCCGCCCGGTCACCGATCCCACGTCCACGCCGCCGACCCGCACCGCGCCGCCCAGCCGGGCGCCGGTCCCGCGGTGCAGCCCCAGCAGCGCGCCGGCGACCGTGCTCTTGCCGGAACCGGACTCACCGACCAGGCCCAGCGCCTCCCCGGGCGCGAGGCGCAGGGACACGCCGTCCACGGCCCGTACGAAGCCGCCGTCACCGGTGGGGAAGTCGACCGTCAGGTCCTGTACGTCGAGGAGGGAGGAGGTCACGACAGGGCCACCCTTCGGTCGGCGAGCGTGTACAGCACGTCCGCGACGGCGTTGGCGAGGACCACCGCCGCCCCGATCACCAGGACGACTCCGACGACCACCGGGAGGTCCACGGAGCGGACGCCCTCGATCAGCAGCCGCCCCAGGCCCGGCAGGCCGAAGAGGGACTCGGTGATCATCGCGCCGCCCATCATCGAGCCGAGGTCCAGCGCCGACAGGGCGATGACCGGGGGCAGGGCCCCGCGCAGCGCGTGCCGCGTCACGACGGCGCGCTCCCCGAGCCCGTAGGCGCGGAAGGTGCGGATGTGGTCCTCGGCGAGGGTTTCGAGCGTCGACGAGCGGGTCAGCCGGGCGTACTTGGCGGACTCGAACAACCCGAGCGTCAGCCACGGCAGCAGCATGTTCCACGCCCACTGCTCGGGGTCCTGCGTCAGCGGCACGTACGACGGGAACGGCAGCCACTGGAGGTGGGCGCAGACCGCCATGAGCAGCAGCAGGCCCAGGACGAACACCGGCGTGCCGGTGCCGGCGAGGGTGAGGACCGTCAGGACGCGCTCGACGGGCCCGCCGCGCCGCAGCGCCGACACCAGCCCCGTGCCGACGCCCAGCAGCAGCCACACCGCCATCGCGCCGAGGGCCAGGGAGGCGGTGGCGGGCAGACCCGCCGCGATGAGCGCCGTCACGGGCTGGTCGTTGCGGTGCGACAACCCCAGGCAGGGCGCCGCGCAGGGCAGCGGGGACCCGGCGGCCGAGTACTCCCGCCCGGCGACGACACCCCGCAGGAAGTGCAGGTACTGCGCGTACACCGGCTCGTTCAGCCCCAGGAGCTCACGGACCTGGGCGACCTGCGCCGGGGTGCAGCGCTCACCGCAGGCCAGCCGGGCGGGGTCGCCGGGCACCAGGTAGAACAGCGCGTACAGCGCCGCCGACAGCACGAGCAGCACCACCAGGGCGCCCGCCAGGCGCTTGAGGACGAAACGGGTGACGGTCACGGGTTCCTCCTCTTCCCCGCGCGTCCGGCGTCCCTGCCCAGGCGGCTCGCCCCGCGCGGGTCGAGGGCCGCCCGCACGGCGTCGCCGAGCACGGTGAAGGCGAGGACGGTGACGAGCAGCAGCCCGGACGGGAGCAGCACGTACATCGGGTCGGCGCGGAACCACGTGCTCGCGGTCGACAGCATCTGCCCCCACGACGGGGTGGGTGGGCGCACCCCGATCCCGAGGAACGACAAGGACGCCTCCGCCACGATGTTCCCCGGCAGCAGCAGCGCCGCGTACGTGATGACGGGGGCCGCGAGCGACGGCAGCAGCTCGCGCCGGGCGACCCGCCACCGGCCCGCGCCGCCCAGCCGGGCCGCCGCGACGAAGTCCAGGCCCTTCAGGGCGAGGGTCTGGGCCCGTACGACGCGGGAGACACCGCCCCAGCCCAGCGCGCCCAGCACCAGGACGAGCAGCAGCGGACGCGGGAAGTCCGGCGGGACGACCGTGGTCAGCGCGATCGCCAGGACCAGCGCGGGCAGGGCCACCATGACGTCGGTGACGCGACCGAGCAGGTGGTCGGCCCACCGGCCGCCGAGTGCGGCGGCCAGCCCGACCGCCACACCGGCCGCCACCTGCACGGCCGTCGCGCCGACGGCCACCAGCAGGGAGACGCGCGCCCCGTACAGCAGCCGGGCGAACAGGTCGCGCCCGGTGCCCGGTTCGACGCCGAGCCAGTGGTCGGCCCCGGCCCCGCCGAAGGCCCCCACGGGGGCCCCGCCGCTCGCCGAGTCGATCAGGTCGTCGTGGTACGTGTAAGGGTCCTGGCCGGCCGCCGCGGTGAGCAGCGGCGCGGCCAGCGCGGCGGCCACCAGGGCCGCCAGGACCGCGCCGGCGGCGAGCGCGGCCGGCCGGCCGCGCGGCCTCCGCCATACGGCGCGGGCCCCGGGCGGCGGGGCCGTCGGGGCCACCACCGTGTCGTGCGTGGGCATTACCTGACCGCCACCTGCGAGATGTCCAGGACGCCGGTCCAGTCGCTGATGACGACGTTCTCGATGTCCTTGCCGACGAGCCGCCGGTAGACGGGGTGGTACAGGGGGACGGTCAGCGCCCGCTCACCGATCTTCTTGTCGAGCGCGCCCCAGCGCGCGGCCGCCGCGTCGAGGTCCGTCAGACGGCCGATCTCGTCGAACTCCTTGTTGATCGCGGGGTCGTCGAGCCGCGCGTGGTTGAAGTTGGCGCCGTCCTTGACGATCTGCCGCCCGTCGAAGATAGGGGCGAGGAAGGGGTACCCGGCGGGCCAGTCGGCGCCCCAGCGGGTGATGAAGAAGCCCGGCGTGCGGGCGGCGTCCCAGCGCCGCTCGTCGTACGCGTTCTTCTCCAGGCCCTCCAGCCTGACCTCGATGCCGGCCTTCTCCAGGGACTGCTGGACGGCGGCGGCGACCTTCGAGCCGATCTCGCCCTCATCGGTGGCGTGGGTGAGCGTGACCGTCAGGCCGTCCTTGTGGCCGGCCTTCGCGAGGACCTCCCTGGCCTTTCGCGGGTTGCCGTTCTCCCCGGCCGGGAAGTGGTCGTACGGCGTGTGGCCGAACGCCTTCTGCTCCGGCAGGAAGGTGGTGGCGGCCTCGGCGAGCGAGCTGCCCCCCACCGCGTTGACGACGCTGCGGCGGCCGATGGCGTACGCGATGGCCTGCCGCACCTCGGGCCGGTCGAAGGGCTTCACGGACGGGTTGAAGGCGAGGTAGGTGGTGTAGCCGAAGTGACCGACGCCGACGCGTGCCTTCAGCTCCTCGTCCTGGCCGATGCGGGCGAGCTCGGCGGGGCCGAGGTTGGTGTCCGTGGTGATCGCCCGGGCGTCGTCGCCGGAGCTGGTGGCGAGCCGCTGGTTGATCACCGCGGGGTCCAGCCCGGACCGCACGTCGATCGTGTCCGGGTACGCCTTGCGCTGGTCGTCCAGCTTCTCCGACCAGTGCGGGTTGCGCTCCAGTTCCAGCCGCCGGCCGTCGTCGGTGTTCCTCACCACCTTGTACGGGCCCGAGGAGACGGGGTGCTCCTCGTACCTCACCCCGGTGTCCTTCGCCTTCGGCACGGGCGCGAACTGGGTCTGCGTCGCCACGTAGGGGAAGTCGCCGACCGGCTTCCTCAGGCGGAAGACGATGGTCCGGTCGTCGGGGGTCTCGATCGAGTCGAGGGTCTTCTTCCCCTTGCCGTAGGGGCCCTGGTACGTGTCGCCGCCTATCAGCCACTCCCGCAGGTAGGGGGCCCCGCCGGAGAGTTCGGCGGCGAAGGAGCGCTCGACGCCGTACTTGACGTCGGCGGAGGTGATGGGCGACCCGTCCTCGAACTTCAGCCCCTCCTTGAGTCTGTACGTCCAGACGGTCGCGTTCTCGCTGGGGGTGCCCAGGTCGGTGGCGAGATCCGGCACGACCTCGGTGCCCTCGGCCCCGGCCGCCCGCTTGCGCGTGGTGAGCGTGCGGAACACCAGCGAGGGGACGTTCCCGCCGCCGGAGGTGTAGAGGCGCGCGGGGTCGAAGTCCTCCTGCGGGCTGGAGTTGAGGACGAGGAGCGCGCCGCCCTTGGCGGGCCCGTTCCCGCTCGCCCCGCCGCCGGAGGCCGCCGGGTCCTTCGGGCCGCACGCGGCCAGGGTGCCCGTGGCGGCCAGGGCGGCGGCAGCGGCCACGGTACGGCGGGACAACGGACCGAACATGCGCATGGGAGGTGCCTTTCGGGGTGTGGGGTGCCGTCGGAAGGCAGCGCGGCGGCGCCCACGAAGGGGTGGGCGCGCAGCAGGGATCAGAAACGCGGGAGAACCGCTGAGCCCGCGAGTCCGCGCTGACGGCACGGCGAAGCGAGGGAGAGTGCCTGCGTCGGGGTCCGGGCGCCGGGCGGACGGCCGCGGCGGAACCGGTGGCTCAGCGACAGTCGATGTCGGAGACCGCGAGCATGTGCACACCGATGAGCACCAGCCGGAAGGCGGTGTGCTCGGAATGGTGGTGGCGCGGCATGCGCCACAGCCTGTACGAAGTCGTCCACACACTCAACCGGATTCCACCGCTTGGGATGTGACGTCTCGACAGGTGATCACCGGGGCCCCGGTCCGGGTCGCGGACCGGGGCCTTCGGCAGCCGTGGGCGGGGCCGGTCAGGCCGCCACGGGCGTGTAGTGGGCCGCGTCGTCGCCCTCGACGACGTAGCTGGGTGTGCCGTCGACCCCGACGGGGACGTCCCCGGCGACGGTGACGCGGTGCAGCAGCCGGGGCAGGTCCCCGTAGTCGTCGGGGGCGTAGTGCTGGGTGATGCGGTTGTCGAACAGCACCAGGTCCCCGGGGTTCCAGGCGATCCGCACCAGGTTCTCGGGCCGGGTGACGTACGACTGGAGGAGCCGCAGCAGGTCCCGCGACTCCGACGGCCCGAACCCCACGAGGCTCTGGGCGAACCCGCCGATGAACAGCCCCCGTTCGCCGCTCTCCGGGTGGACGCGCACGACCGGGTGGGCGGTGCGGTAGCGGCGGGAGACGAACTGCCTGCGGTGTTCGGCGGCCTTGGCGTTCTTCGGCTCGGCGTAGTCGTACGCGTTGGTGTGCACCGCCCACAGCCGGTCGGCGAACTCGCGCAGCGGCTCCGGCAGGTCCTGGTAGGCGGCGGCCGCGTTGGCGATCAGTGTGTTGCCGCCGTAGGGCGGGACGACGAGGGCGCGGAGGGTGGACGCCTTGGGGGGCGTACGGACGAAGGTGACGTCCGTGTGCCAGTGGTTGGCGCGGATGCCCTCGCCCCCGTCCACCGGCAGGACCTCCGGTCGCCCCTCGACGGACGGCACGGTGGGATGGGCGGTGGTCAGCTTGCCGAAGAGGGAGGCGAAGCGGAGCTGCCCGTCGTCGTCGAGGTGCTGGCCGCGGAAGACGAGGGCCTTGTGCTCCAGCAGGGCGTCGCCGATTCCGGCGACGACCGCGGGATCGAGGTCCTCGGCCAGGTCCAGGCCGTGGATCTCGGCGCCGATCCGGCCGCCGATCCGGCGGATCTCGAAGCCGGCCGGCGGGGTGTGCGAGGCCGGTGCGGCGGGTGTGGTGGTGGTCATGTCGGCGTGGTCCTTCCAGGAGGTGACGGGAGGGGTGGGTGGGTGGCCGCCGCGGGCGGCGGCCCGGCGGCGGGGGCGGGTGCCGGGTGGTCCGGCGGGTGCGGGTGCGGGTGCGGGTTCGCCGGGGCCGCCGTGGTGCCCGGTCAGGCGGGCTCCCCGGCCGCGACGGGCTGCCGGGGCCGACCGGCGCGGGGGACGGCCGGCCTCGGCAGCCCGTAGTGGTCGCGCAGCGTCCGTCCGGTGTACTCGGTGCGGAACAGTCCGCGTGCCTGGAGGATCGGCACGACCTGGTCGACGAAGTGATCCAGTCCGCCGGGCAGATGGGGCGGCATGACGTTGAACCCGTCGGCCGCGCCCTGGGTGAACCACTCCTCGAGCCGGTCCGCGATCTGCTCGGCGGTCCCGGCGACGACCCAGTGGCCGCGCCCGCCGCCGAGCCGGGCGATCAGTTCCCGCAGGGTGAGCCCGTCCCGCCGGGCGAGGTCGGCGACGAGCGTGAAGCGGCTCCTGTTGCCGTTGATGTCCCGCTCGTCCGGCAGCTCGGGCAGGGGCCCGTCCAGCGGCAGCCCGGTCAGGTCGGTGCCGAGCATCCCGGAGAGCTGCGCCAGGCCGTACTCGGGCACCTGGAGGACGGTGAGTTCCTGTTCCAGGGCGCGGGCCTCCGCCTCGGTCGAGCCGATGACGGGGCAGATGCCGGGCAGGACCTTCACGTCGTCCCCGGACCGGCCGTGGCGGGCCGCCCGGCTCTTGAGGTCCTTGGAGAACGCCTGCGCGTCGGAGAGGGTCTGCTGCGCGGTGAACACCGCCTCGGCGTGCCGGGCCGCGAACTCCCTACCGTCCTCCGACGAGCCCGCCTGCACCAGCAGCGGGCGGCCCTGCGGGGAGCGCGGCACGTTCAGGGGGCCGCGCACCCGGAAGTGCGTTCCCCGGTGGTCGACGGGCCGGATCCGGTCGGTGTCCGCGTAGACGCCGCCCTCGCGGTCGAGGACGATCGCGTCGTCCTCCCAGCTGTCCCACAGCTTGACGGCGACCTCGACGAACTCCCGCGCCCGCTCGTAGCGCAGGGAGTGTTCCAGGTGTTCGTCGCGGCCGAAGTTGCGGGCCTCGTCGACGGAGCCGGACGTCACGATGTTCCAACCGGCCCGGCCGCCGCTGAGGTGGTCGAGGGAGGCGAACGCCCGGGCCGTGGTGAACGGCTCGTTGAACGTGGTCGAGACGGTCGCGATGAGACCGATCCGCTCGGTGGCGGTGGCCAGCGCCGACAGGAGCGTGAGCGGCTCGAAGCCGCCCAGCGCGTTGTACCGGGCGTTGCCCCACAGGGCGAGGCCGTCGGCCAGGAACACCGAGTCGACCAGCCCTCGTTCGGCGGTTCGGGCCAGCTCCTGGAAGTACGTCGGGTCGGTGATCCGCTCCGGGGTGGTGAGGGGGTGCCGCCAGGCGGCGTCGTGGTGGCCGGCGTTCATCAGGAACGCGTTCAGGTGCAGTTGGCGGCGGGGTGGTGATGCGGGCATGGCGATGTCCTGGGTGGTGGGAGGGACGAGCGGAGGAGTCCGCGAGCGGGACGGGAGCGCGTCGGCGCGTGACGGAGCAGGCCGGTGCGGGGAGGGCGGGCCCGGCGGTCAGCCGCGCGCGGGGACCCGCCAGGAGCTGAGGCGCCGCTCCAGGGCGACGAGGAGCTGGTTGAAGACCACGCCGATCGCGGAGATCGTGACGATCCCGGCGTACATCTGCGGGATGGCGAAGTTGTACTGCGAGGCGTTGATCAGGTAGCCGAGTCCCGCCTTGGCCCCGATCATCTCGGCCGCGACCAGCACCAGGATCGACACGGCGCCCGCGAGCCTGACGCCGGTGAACACCGCCGGCACGGACGCCGGAAGGATCACCTTCTGGAACAGCCGTACGGGGGACAGGTCCAGCGACCGGGCCAGCCGGAGCAGGGTCGGGTCCACGGACCGCACCGCGCTGATCGTGCTCAGCAGGACCGGCCAGGCGCAGGCGTACACGACGATCGAGATCTTGGACGTCTCGCCGATGCCGAGCAGCAGCACGAACACCGGCAGCAGCGCGAGGGCGGCGGTGTTCCGGAAGACCTCCAGCAGCGGTCCGAGCAGATCCGCCATCGGCCGGTACCAGCCGATCAGCAGGCCGAGGGGCACGGCCAGCGCGACCGCGATCCCGAACCCGCTGAGGGAACGGGTGAGACTGGCCCGCGCGTGGTCGGCGAGCTGCCCGTCGCCGGCGAGCTGCCACCACGCCCCGGCCACCTCGGTGAACGGCGGCAGGAACGTCCGGTCGACCAGGCCCAGGCGGGGCGCGGTCTCCCACAGCAGGAGCAGCGCGACGACGGCCGCCGACGAGGTGCCCGCCCTCACCAGTCCGTACGCCAGCCGCCGGGCCGCCCACCGCGGCGACCCGCGGCGCGTCGCCGCCGGAGCCGGAGCCGGGGTCGGGACCGGGTCGGGGGAGGGGGCGGCGGCCTTCGGGGGCGCCACGGGACGGGCGGCGAGACCGGTGCCGGCCTCGGTCACGGGGTTCATACGGCGACTCCTTCTCTCTCCTCCTGCTGCGCCCTGGACACCTCGTCGCGCTGGAGGTAGATGTCGAGCATGGCCTCGGAGTGCGCGCCGAGGGTGTTCATGCCGACCTTCTTGCCGATGAGGTCGCGGGCGGACCGGATCGGGCTGTCGGCGCGTACGTAGAAGCCGTTGAAGGCGTCCTCGTCGGATCCGTAGTAGCTGATGACGGCCTTGATGGGGGCGCCGCTCGCGGCGAGCTTCACCACCGCTCCGTTGAAGGCGCCGCCGAAGTCGGTCTGGCCGGTGGCCGCCGACTGGATGTCCTGCGGCCCGCTGATGGTGTTGCCGACCCACTCCAGCCGCACGTCCTCGAGGTAGCCGAGGTCCTGGGCGAGTTCGGCGGGGGTGACCTGGCCGGCCCACCCCTGGTAGCGGAGCGTCCTGGTGCCGTTCCCGCCGGAGGACCCGCCGCCCACGGCCGTGCCGCAGCCGACCGTGACCGCCGAGAGCCCGAGCAGGGTGAGGAACCGGCGTCGGTTCGCCGGGGACAACGTACTCATCGGAACGTCCTGTTCAAAGGAGGCGGGCAGGGCGGGAGAAGGGCTCAGGAGACGGCGGGCGCCGGACGCTCCTGACCGGCGGGGCGGCGGACGCCGGGCGCGGGGGAGCACCGGGCGCGGGGCGGAGAACACCCCGGTGAACGCCGGTGCGTGCCGGCGGAGACGGGGAGGGGGACTGGCGAAAGGCACCGGCGGAGGGGGGAACGGTGGACGCGCCGGCGCCGCTGCCGAACCGTCGGGCCGCACGGCGGCGCCGAGGGATGTCCGGCGGGCTACGGCGAGCCCGCCTGCGGGACGCCTAACAGCCGCGGAAGGGGGACGCACAGAGGGCGCTGGCGTGCCGTCGGAGATCGACGTGCAGCCGCGCGGCGAAGTTCGCTGACTGGCTCACGTCCACGAGGCTGGCAGCGCGATTCGGCCACGTCAATGCGGGAAACAGGCCCGTCACACAGACCGGTCCCCCCGCCACGCCGCCGCAGCACGTCGTTCACGAACCGCGGTACCGTGCCGCCCCCCGGCCCGTGGCGGAGGCCCGCACACCGCCCGCGAGACCGCGCGGACACGGACCGGGACACGGCGCGGCGCCCTGGTCGCGACCGCTCCGGCGTGAGCGGCGGGCGAAGGGGCAGTCGATACTTGGGGAGACCGCCACTGGAGGGGATGCGTGATTCCGTCGAAGACGCGGGCCCGGCTGCGGGCCGTGGAACAGCAGCTGTCCGACCCGCCCCCGGCGCGGCTCGACGGGCAGACCGCGATCCCCCTGGTGTGGCGGCAGGAGACGCTGTGGGACGAGCGCGCGCCGGCCCCCGGGGCCGCCCCGCCGCGGCGGCGCGGAAAGCGCCGGGCGCGACGGGGCCGGCACGCGTTCGACCTCCCCGCCCGGCCGGCCACCCGTCCCCGCCGCGACTACGTACACGGCCGCCGCGTGGTCCTCGTGGTCCCGGTCGGCGGCTACCTGTGACCTCCGCTGCCCCGCGCGGCCGACACGACCGATCCGGCGGCGCGGCCCCGGGCACGGGACGCGGAGCCGACCCGTGCGCCTGCCGTCCGCCGTCACCGGAGGCCGGGGCAGACGGTGCGCCCCCCACCGGCCCGGGAGTGATTCCATCCGGTCCTGTGCACCTCCACGGGTGCGGCGTCGAGTGCGTCCCCACGCGACGCCGCACCGAAGGACCCGCCACCGCGAGGGAGCGGCCGTGTCCGCCGCGGTGCGCGGTCACCCGCCGATCACCGGGGCGGGGAACTCCCTCGCGGCACGGGCCGTGAGCTCCGGCGGAGGTCAGGCGACGAAGACGCAGAACGGGTGACCGGAAGGGTCCGCGAACACGTACAGCGGTTCGTCGGGATCGTCGTACCGGTCGAGGAGGAGCGCGGCCCCCAGGGACTCCGCCCGCTCCCGCTGCCTGCGGAGCTCGGCGGGGCTCGAAACCGTGAAGTCGAGGTGCAGCTGCATCGGGACGTCGTGCTCGGGCCACGTGGTGCGGGGCAGCCGGTCGACCCGTTGGAAGGCGAGCCCGTTCCCCCCGCCGGGGCCGCGGAGCACGAGCCAGTCCGGCTCGTCGGGCGCCCCGTCCGCAGGCGGTTCGTCACCGGGCCGGTACGACCATCCGAGCAACTGCCGGTAGAACTCGGCGAGCTCCCTCGGCCCGGTGGTGTCCAGTACGGTCTGCGTCAACTGGGGATACTCGGTCATGAGCCCTTCCTCGAACCGCTCGATCGGCGTGCCTTTCCTCTCCGGTGTCCGGCCGCCGGGCGGGGAAACAAACCGCCGGCCACCGCTTCCCCTTCTTCGCCGGGGCCGCCTCCGGGGCGCTCGGCGACACGGAGGTGCGGAAGGGGGGGGCGGTGGCGCGGGGGCGGGGCCGACCGGCCGGTCGAGCGCTCGGAGCCTGGGGCCCGGGAGAGGACCTGGGGCGGGACGACGCGAGTGTACGTTCGTACCCTTCGAGGGCACGTAACGTACGCATTGCTCGGGCCGCGCCGACGACCCCGAGCAGGCACGCGGAGCCGTCACCGACCTCGTCCACGCCCTCTCCGAAGGGCCCCGCCGCGACCTGATCCCCACCCAGGAGCTCTACGTCCTCGCCGCGCGGTGCCCGGAGTGCCGGCGGCCGACCCGGGCGTGGACGCGCCGTAGCCGGCACCTGCTGGAGCGGCACGTCGACCCGGACACCGCCCGCCGGCTCGACGCGCTGACCGAGGGGCCCACCCTGCACCGCGCCCTGGACGGCGGAGCACCCCACCGCCGCGAACTGACCGGACAGGCGGTCACGCGCATCACCACCGTCGCGTAGCGACGGCCTCCTGACGGCCCGTGGGGGCGTGGACCTGACACCGCGCCCCCACGGGCCCCGCACGTCCGCGCGGCCCGGCCGCGGGGAGGGCTTTCGACGGCCACGGCGGCGGACGGTTCGCCTCCCACCCCCGCGCCGGGGCCGCGCGATGCGCCGCGCAATCCCCGGTGCGGGCGGCCGTCCGCACCGGGTAGCGTGCCCCCTGTGCGTTGACCTTCAGGGTGGCGACGTCGCGGTCGCCACAGACGGAGCGCCCCCTCCCGTCGGCGAGACGGCGAGGGCGGCTCGGCACGTCCACCCCGTCGAACCCACCGGAGAGCACCCCATGACCTCCCAGCACGCACTGACGTACGAGGCGTTCGTCGCCCGCGCCGCCACCGACCCGGACGTCGTCGGGCTCGTCCTCAAGGGCTCGCACGCCCACGACGGCATGGCCACCGCGTACTCCGACCACGACGTGTACGTCCTCCTCGCGGACGGGGCGGACCCCGGCCTCGCGGACCTCGACGGCCACCGCTCCGCGGAGCTCGATCTCGTCGTCATGACGGTGGACGAGTTCCGCGGGCTCGGCGGCCATGAGCGCTACGCCCTCGCCCGGGCCCGGGTCCTGCTCGACCGGCTCGACGGGGGGATCGCGGAAATCGTCGCCGCCAAGGGGCGGCTCGGTGCCGACGAAGCATTTCGGGAGGCGGCCGGCCGACTGGACGCTTACGCCAACTCCCTCTACCGGTCGGTCAAGAACGCCCGTGACGGCCACCTGCTCGCCGCGCGTCTCGACGCGGCCGACAGCGTCGGCTGCCTGCTGGAGTTCCTGTTCGCCCTCGACCTCCGTCCGCGCCCCTACAACAAGTACCTGGAGTGGGAACTGGAGAGGTTCCCCCTGCCCGGGTGGGAGAGGGGGGCGCTGCTGGACGCGGTCGGACGTGTCGCGGGGAGCGGCGACGTGAGCCTCCAGCGCCGCCTCTTCGCCCGGGTCGAGGCGGTGGCGCGCGAGGCCGGCCACGGGCCCGTACTGGATGCCTGGGGCGAGGACCTGCTGGTGATGCGCCCCGGGCCGGACCACCGGGCCGTCCGCCCGTCCGAGTGACCGCTCTTTGCCGCCCGCGGTGCCGGGCCGCGCCGCCCGCCCGGCCGAAGGGCTCCGGCCGGGCTCATCCGCGGGCCCCGGCCGGGCTCATCGGCGCGGGGGCTTCGGCGGGTCGGAGGTGACGGCGGCGTTGTAGCGGACCAGGTACGCCGCGAAGCGGGCCAGGTCGTCGGCGGACCAGTCCCGGAGCCGTTCCTCGTAGGCGGCCTGCCTGCTGGCCTGCGTCGAGGCGAGGACGCGCCGCCCCTCCTGCGTCGGGTGGAGGACCTGGACGCGGTGGTCGCCCGGGTCCGGGCGGCGCTCCACCAGGCCCAGCCTCTCCAGCGAGGCGAGCTGCCGACTCACCGTCGACTTGTCCAGCAGGTAGTGGGCCGCCAGGTCCGTGGCGCTGCAACCCGCCCGGTCGTGGATGTGGGCGAGCAGCGTGTAGGAGACGAGGGGGAGGTCGGGGTGGAGCCGGGCCGCGGCGGCCCGGGCACGGCGGGCGAAAGCCGTCAGCTCCCGCTGGATGAGGTCGACGGATGTCTCACGCGCGCCCTCGCTCATGGTGCGCCCCTTGTCGTTGGCTCGTGTCGTCGGTCGACCGGCGTCCGGTCTCGGTTGTATAGTACAACGGTTTGTTGTTGTAAAAGCCAACCAATGGAGGTTCCGTGTCCGCAGGGCCGAACACCAAGGGAGCGCTGCGCCACGTCCTGGGGCACCTGCTCACCCCGCTGCTCATGTGCGTCGGCATGGGACTCGCCTACCTCGGCGCGTTCCACGCCCCCGAACCCCACCACCTCCGCGTCGACGTCGTCGGGTCCGGGCCCACCGCCCAGGTCCTCGCCCAGACCCTCCAGGACGAGGGCGCGGGCGCGCTCGACGTCCGCACCGTCACCGACCAGGACTCCGCCGTCACCGCCCTGCGCGAGCGGACGAGCTTCGGTGCCTACGTCCCCGGGGCCCGCCCCGAACTCCTCGTCGCCGGCGCCTCCTCCGACACCAGCGCCATGGCCGTCGAGAAGGTCTTCACCAAGGTGGCCGCCGCCCAGGACGCCCCCCTCAAGGTCACCGACGTCGCTCCCGTCTCCGACGGCGACCCCACCGGACAGGGCGTCTTCTTCCTGCTCGTCGCCCTCAGCATCGGCTCGTACGCCTCCGTGGCCGTCATCGGCGGCGCCGGAGCCGCCCTGCCGATGCGGATCCGCGCCCTCCTGGCCGCGGGCACGTCGCTCGCCGTCAGCCTCGTAGGGGTCCTCTTCGCCGGCCCCGTCTTCCACCTCGTCGACCACGGCCTCGGCGGACTGTGGGCGATGGCCTGGCTCTACGGCGCCGGCATCCTCTTCATCGGCGTCGGCCTCCACACCTTCCTCAAGCGGTGGACCACCCTCGGCGTCATGGTGCTGTTCGTCATGCTCAACTTCACCAGCTCCGGCGGCATCTACCGGCCCGAACTGCAGCCCGGCTTCTTCGCCTCGCTGCACGCCTTCTGGAACGGCGCCGGGTTCGTCGAGGGCGTCCGCGCCCACGTGTACTTCGGCGGGCACGCCCTCGGCGGGCACGTCCTCGTCCTCGCCCTGTGGCTGCTCGCCGGCCTCGCCCTGACCGCCGTCGCGGGCGTCACCGAGACCCGGCGCCGCGCCCGGACCGCCGCTGTCCCCGCCCCGGAACCTGCCGCCGCCTCCCCCTCCGCCGCGGACCGGACCGTGACGGAGGAGACCGAGGAGGAGATGGAGGAGGCGGTCGGCGTCTGACCGCGCGCCGCCCCCTCGACCGCCCGACCGGGTGGGCGAGGCGCTCCGCGGACCGGCGGCCGGCGCGCCCGCCTGCGGGAGGGGGAGCACGGACGGGCGGCGCCGCGACGGGCGACCGGAGCCGGACGTACGACTCCGCCTCCGGCGGGTTCGGCACCGGCGGCCCGCTGTCGCCCGAGGCCGACGGAACCCGCGCACCGGCTCCGGACGGGGGCGCCCATCGCGCACGTGAGCGGGGCGCCGGCCGGGGAGCGATCGACCGCGTGCCCGAATCGGCGCCCGCCCGGACGGTCGCGCCCGCTCGGACGGTCGCGGGGCCCGGACGGCCGCGCCCGCCCGGGGCCCGTAGAGGTCGTCCCGGCCGGACGCGCGGGGCCGACAGCGGCGACCCCGACCGCGTCCCGGCCGACCGGTCCCCGCACGGGCACGCGGAACGAGCCGCGCGCGCCGCTCTCCGGCCCACCCGGCAGGCCGGTGACGTGCCCTGCCGCCCCGGCAGCCGGTCGCACGCGCCCGTTGTGTTTCGCGCGGTCCCGGGAGAGGGCCGCCGGCCTCCGGGCCCGGCCGGGCCGTCACCCCCGGCGCGTGCCGCGCCGGAGGCTCCTGCCCGGGCCCCGGAAAGCCGACGGGACCGCCCTGTACGGGGCGGTCCCGAACCTCCGTCCGACGCGTCCGGCTCCTTCTCGACGAGGGCGGCCGTCGGACGTTCGCCGCCCCGACCGCTCACCACCCGGACCCCGACCGCGGGTCTCCGGTCGGCACCGGCGTCTCCGGTCGGCACCGGTGGCCCGGCCGCGTGGTCACCACCGCCCGGGGGTTCGGGGGCCGCCGTGTTCGACGGCCCCCTTCCGGGTGATCGGCGGCGGGTGGGGCGCCGGTCCCGCCGGGCGGCGGGACCGCGCCGCTAGCTAGCGTAGGTCTCGTACTCGGCGACCTTCGGCGTGCCGGTCGAGCCGGTGATCTCGAAGGTGATCTTGCTCAGCGTGGTCCGGGGGAAGGTGATGACGCCCGCTCCGGTGCCGGAGGTCAGGACGGCGCCGGTGTCGGCGTTGACGACCCTCCACGTCTTGATGCTGCCCGCGGAGCCCGACGCCTCCCGGATGTTGATCTTGGACACCGCGGTGGGGGAGCCCCACTTGATCGAGACGGAACCGGTCGAACCGGCCGGCGACCAGTAGGTGTTCACGTCACCGTCCCGCACGTTGCCGTAGCTCGTCCCGTCGGCCTTGCTGGAGCCGTCGGCGCCGGCCCCGATGCTGAGGTTGGTTCCGCTGGGCTGGGTGGGGGTGGGGGAGGGGTCGGTCGGCGTCGGCGCGGGGGTGGTGGGCGTCGACGTGGGGCCGGTCGGGGTCGGGGTCGGCGACGGGGACTGCGGCGAGCAGCTGCCGTCCGACACCCGCAGGCCCTTGTTGGCGCCCGCCGTCTGGTTCACGACGCTCGGCACGCAGTTGGCCGCGTCGAGGCTGTAGGAGTAGGGGATGCTGACGGTGGTGTTGGACTGCGGGTTGGGGCCGGCCGGCTTGTTGTCGGTCCCGGGGGCGGACCAGGTCACGTTGTCGAAGATGTTGCCGCTGACCTGCCAGTAGCCGGCCGCGTCGGTGTAGAAGGTGCCCAGGACGTCCTTGGAGTCCTTGAAGTAGTTGTTGTCCACCTTGGCGCGCGCCCCGGCCCGGGAGTTGATGCCGGACTCGTTGAGGCTCACGTAGTGGTTGTTGTAGATGTGGGCCGTGCCGCCGCGCAGCAGGGGCGCGCGGGAGTCGATGTTCTCGTACAGGTTGTGGTGGTACGTGATGAAGCCGTTGGAGAGGTCGCTCTCGCTGGACCCGACGAGGCCGCCGCGGCCGGAGTTGCGCAGGATGCTGTAGGACAGGGTCACGTACTGGGTGTTGTCCTTCATGTCGAAGAGGCCGTCGTACCCCTCCGACTCCCCGCCCGACGCCTCCAGGGTGACGTGGTCGACCCAGACGTTGCGGACGTTGCTCTCCATGCCGATGGCGTCACCGCCGTTGGACGTGGGCGAGCCCGACTTCTTGACGTTCCGGACGGTCACGTTCTGGATGATGATGTTCTTGGCGTCGCGGATGTGGATGCCCACCTGGTCGAAGACGGCTCCGCTGCCGACCCCGACGATGGTGACGTTGCTGATCTGCTTGAGCTCGATCACACCGGCGGCGGTGCTGCAGCTGCTGCCCGACACCTTGGCGGTGTTGCCGTGGTTGATGGTCCCCTCGACCTGGATGGTGATCGGGGTGCTGCTGCTGGCCCGGCTGCACAGGGCCGCGTGGATCGCGGTTCCCGTGGTGGCCCGCACGGTCTGCCCGCCCGCGCCGCCGGTGGTCCCGCCGTTCTGGGTGGCGTAGCCGGTGGCGCCGCCGGTCGCCGCCGACGCCTGGGGCATCGTCAGGAACACGCTGGCCGCGCCCGCAAGGGCCATCGTGGCCAGCCCCGCGGAGAGTCGCAGTGCGACTGGTCGCTTCATCCTCGCCTCATTCTTCTTCGTCTTCGCACGTGGGATGCCCCTGGTATATGCCATAGGCATGTCAATGGATCGCCGAGGCCGCCGGCCTGCCGCTGGGCAGGCCGCTGGTCGGCCCGGAAAGGTGGAGTGCTGTTGTCGCGGATCGGGTCGGCACTTCCGCCGTGCCCCGGATCCTCGGGGTCGTCGGCGCGGGCCGCGGGGCCACCGTGGCCGTGTGCTTCCGCCCGCTCTACTGACCGCGCTCCCCGATGGCGTCGGCGGTGGCGTCGGCGGTGTCGCCGCCACCCGTGCGACGGCCACTGGAGCCGGTGGCGTGCCAGGTCGCCCGTGGGGGGAAATCGTTGTCGTGGAAACCGTGGGGGACAGAGTGTTGCGTCTTCGTCGTGGCGTGCACCCTTCGTTCCGTGGCGCGTCGGCTTCCTGGGCGAAGCCCCGCGCCGGATCGGTGGCGGTTCGTGCGCGAAATCGCGGCGGGCACCGCGACGGACGCCTCCACCGGAACGATTCTTACGCGTCGGGAAAGCGCTTTCCGTCCGCGAGAATAGGGCGGCATCCGTGGGACTACAAGGCTCTGGACAGTTGCGGAATGTACTCTTCCAAGTCATGCGCACGTCACCGTCCGTGAGGGGCGCCGGAGGCCGTGGCCGCGGCGGGGCCCGGCGGGCGAGAGGGCGACGGCGGTGCGGCCACGGGCCCCGCGGCGGCCGGCCCGGACCGGTGGTACCGCCAAGCGCCTGATCGACTACGGACGGGCCCATGGACGGCCGTACCGGACGCCCGGTCACCTGCCGGACCCCACCGCGGGCCCCGTCCCGCGTGAGGCGTCGCCGCAGAGCCGACGCCCCGTCACGGGGCCACCCGCGGCGCCGTACGGGCGGGTCCCGACGAGCGGCGGCCCGCCGCTTCCGCCACCGAGGACGGTCCGGCGCGGGGCCCGAGTCCGACCGGGGCGCCGAAGAGTGCGGAACCCCCTCCGGAGGCGGCCGGGCGCGCCGCCGCTGCCCGGCACGTCGGGTACCCGGCGCCACCGGCACCTTCGCGATGCCGCCCCGGGAGCGGGGCCGCGACGTCGAGCAGCCGCGCCGAGGCCCCCACGGGCAGCGGATGACCGGGGTGGGGGAGCGGTGCGAGGCGGGTGACGGGCAGGCGCCGGAACACCCGCGGCACTTGGCGGTACGGCGGCACCCGGTCGCGGACCCGGACCACGGACGTGGACGTGGTCCGGGCCCGCAACTCGTCGAGGAGCACCCGCCGGCCGAAGGGCCCGGTGGCGAAACGCCGGGCGCGCAGGGCCGCGGCGAGGACGTCCGCCCGGAACGTCCGGCGAGGAGGCGGCCATGACCGGGGAGCGCCACCGGGCCGGCGGCGGGCACCACGGCCGGTGCCGGGCACGACGGCCGGTCGGTGCCGGCCAGGGGCGGCCACGTGGCGAGGGGTTCCCGGGCCGGGAAGGCCCTCGGGAGCGACCCCACCGCCCGCAACGCGCCGTCCACCCTCCCGCTCCCCGCCGCCTTCGCCCCGTCCGGTACCGCATCGGCGTCCGGTCCGCCACGCTCCGCGACGGCAGCTTCCACGAACCCCGCTTGACGTGCGGGCGCCCCCCGGTGCCCGGCACCGGGGCGGTACGGCCGCCGTGTGAGAAGGGGACGGGCGACGGTGGCGCGGGCGCGAGTATTCCCGGCCGCCACGGGCATCCGCTACCCGTGGAGACCTCCGACGAAAAGCCCCCGCGCGCGCCGGCCGCGCGCCGCGGAACCCCGTGGTGGTTCACCGTCCCCGCCGCCCTGTTGGTACTGGCGGTCCTGTTCACCGCCGCGGGGCGGTTCGGCGTCGTGCCCGGGTGGGACGACCTCTTCGGCGAGGACACCCGGGACCACTCCGGGCCCGCGCTGCTCCAGTCGATCCAGGACCTCAGCCGCTACGAGGGCGCCGCGGGCTCCTACCAGATCGTGGTGGACCTGGAGAAGGACGCCCGGTTCCTGCCGGACGCCCTCCGCGGCACCCGCACGCTGTACGTGGCGGCCGGTACCGTCGGCGCGTACGTGGACCTGGGGAAGACCGGACCCGAGGACGTCACCGTGAACGAGGAGCGGACGTCCGCCGTGATCCGGCTGCCGCGCGCCGTGCTGGGCCCGCCGGCCCTGGACCCCCAGCGGTCCTACGCGGTGTCCAAGCAGCGCGGCCTGCTGGACCGGCTCGGCGACCTCTTCTCCGACAACCCGAACGACGAGCGCGCGGTGCAGCGGCTGGCGGCACAGCGCATCGGGGAGGCCGCGGGGCAGAGCGGGCTCACCGAACGGGCCGAGCGGAACACCACCGCGATGCTGAAGGGGCTGCTGGGTTCCCTCGGGTTCGAACGGGTGACGGTGACGTACGGCTGAGCCGCCGTCAGCGCGACCGGCGCGGCGCCGGAGACGTCGCGCCCGCTGTCCGCCGCTCCCCGGGCGTAGGCTGCGAAACGGCCCGGCGGGACGGCCGGGCCGGGCCGAACGAGGAGGAACAGCCATGTCCAAGCCCCCGCTGCCCGAAGACGCCGTGGCCATGCTGCGCAAGCCGAATCCGGCCGTGCTGTCGACGCTGCGCTCCGACGGCCAGCCGGTCTCGACGGCGACCTGGTACCTGTGGGAGGACGACGGCCGGGTACTGGTCAACATGGACGGGGGTCGCAAGCGGCTGGACCACATCCGCAGGGACCCCCGGGTGACGCTCACCGTGCTGGACGAGGAGTCCTGGTACACCCATGTGAGCCTGATCGGCCGGGTGGCGGAGCTGCGCGAGGACGAGGGGCTGGCGGACATCGACCGGCTGGCCCGGCAGTACCTCGGCACGCAGTACCCGCAGCGGGACCGCGGCCGGGTCAGCGCGTGGATCGAAGTGGAGCGCTGGCACGGTTGGGGTTCGCTGAAGGACAACCGCCAGCCGGGCTGACCGGGTGGGCAGGCCGGCCGGACCGACCGGGGCGGACCGACCGGGTGGGCAGGCCGGCCGCGGGCGACGCGGCGGTCGGTGGGCTCAGGGGGCGGGCGCCGCGCCGCGCACGGCCGCGTGGACGGCCCGGGCCAGCCGGGCGCCCCACAGGGAACGAGGCCCGGCGAAGGCGTGGACCTCTTCACCGGGACGGGCGGTGCGCGCGGCGACGCACACCGCGTCGGTGGGCGTGCCGGAGCAGTCGTAGCCGGCGTCGAGCAGGGCCTGCACCTTGGCTTCGGTGGCCGTGGCCACGGCGTTGACCAGCGCGGCGTCGGTCAGGGCCACCGGGAGCGCGACGACGATGTTGACCGTGCCCGGCCCGGCCGGGACGGCCGCGCCCGGAGCCGGGGAAGCGGCCCACCCCCGCACCCCGAGCCCCGCGGTGGCGACGGCGCCGACGCCGCCGTCGCACGCGCGGGCGTGCCCCGAGACGTCGGCGGCCGTCATCAGCCCGACCCCCGGCCCGCGCGCGCCGGCGTCGCGGGCGAGCCGGGCCAGGTGGCGGTCCGGGTCGGTGCGCCGGTAGCCGTGGGACACCTGGGCGTTGAGGACCCAGGCGCGCTCCCCGATGCCTCCCCCCAGGACGGTGCTGCTGATCATCCGCCAGCCGGGGCCCGCCCGCCACAGCAGGGCGTGCAGCCTCTCGCCGTCCTCGACGCGGGTCGTCTGCCGTACGAGCAGCGGACCGGAGGCGCCGCGGGGCGGTGGGACGGGGGCGGACACGGGGCGCTCCTTGCCGGGAGGGGAACCGGCTGATCGTACGTGAAGCCCCGTGCGCGCCTCCTGGGCGGCCGGGCCGCGCCGGTGCCGCGCCGGGTCCGGGCGTGGACGGGCCGCCGGGTGTCAGGGGCGGGGCCCGACCGTCTTCGGGCCGTCGCGGACGACGATGGCCAGCGCCGGGCAGGAGTCCGCCGCGTCCAGGGCCCGTTCGTCCTCGGAGATCTCCGTACGGACCGGCTCGGCGTACGCCCCCTCCAGCCGGAACAGGTCGGGCGCGAGGGCCGCGCACATGCCCGATCCCATGCACAGGTCGGGGTCGACCTCGACCGTCCAGGTCATCGGCGTCACCACCCCACCGGCATCTCGCGCGGCCCGCGGACCAGCATCTGGTTCTTCCACACGACACCGCCCGCGAGGCGCAGGCCCGGGAAGCGGGTCAGCAGCGCCAACAGCGCCTCCTGCAGCTCGACGCGGGCCAGGGGAGCGCCCAGGCAGTGGTGGACGCCGTGACCGAACCCGAGGTGCTGCACCCCCGTGCGGGTGATGTCGAGCCGGCCGGGCGCGGTGAACTTCAGCGCGTCGCGGTTCGCCGCCCCGACGGCGACGAGGACCGGCTCCCCGGCGCGTACGAGGGTGCCGCCCACCTCGACGTCCTCCGTGGCGTACCGGGGGAAGGCGGCCCCGCTGCCGAGGGGCACGAACCGCATCAGCTCCTCCACCGCGCCCGCGACGAGCTCCGGCCGCTCCCTGAGCAGGGCCAACTGGTCCGGGTGTTCCAACAGCGCGTACACGAAGTTGGGGATCTGGCTCGCCGTCGTCTCGTGCCCGGCGACGAGGAGGCCCACGCAGAGGTCGACCAACTCCCGTTCGGTGAGCCGGTCGCCCGTGTCACGGGCGTCGATCAGCGCGGTCATCAGGTCGGGACGGGGGTTCTCCCGGTGGTCCTCGACCAGGCCGGCCATGTAGGCGCGCAGCTCCTCGCGGTTGCGGAAGAACTCCTCGGCCGTCAGCGAGCTCGTCGACAGGGCCGCGTCGCTCCACACGCGGAACCTCGGCCGGTCCTCCTCCGGGACACCCAGCATCCGGCAGATCACGGCGACGGGGAGGGGCAGGGCGTACTGCTCGACGAGGTCGACGGGCGGCCCCGCGGCCTCCATCTCGTCGAGGAAGCCGTGCGCCAGCTCGCGCACCTGCGGGCGGAGCTTCTCGACCCGGTGCATGGTGAAGGCCTTCGCCACCAGGGTGCGCAGGCGGGTGTGCTCCGGCGGGTCCATGCCCAGGATGCCCGCGTCCTGCTGCGCCTCGGACTGCCGGGGCTCGTCGTGCCGGAGCGCCTCGGCGCGGCTGAAGCGCCGGTCGCCGAGGACGAGGCGGGCGTCGGCGTACCGGGTGGCCAGCCAGGCGGTCTCGCCGTAGGCCATGCGGACGCGTGACAGGCCCGGCCGCTCCAGCGCCTCGGCGTACGCGGGGGCGAGGTCCAGCCCCTCGGATTCGTTGAACGGGTAGGTCAGCGGTGTCTGCTCGTGCGCGGTCGTCACGGGGAAACCTCCCTGGTGTAAGCAGCTGCTTACCAACCTAGAGTTGGCCCCGGTGGCGGTCAACGGCGCCTCGGCGCCCCCGCCCCGGGGAGCGGAACGGCGGGAGAAGGGGCGGCTGGGTGGAGGCCGAGGGAACGGAAACCGGGGCCGCGCGCCCCGGAAGGGGGGCCGTGCGCCCCGGAGGTGGCGCGGCGGGCCGGCGCCGGGCGGACGGAGGACCGACGCGGGAGCGGCTGCTCGCCGCCGCGTCCGAGCTGTTCGCCGAACGCGGGTACGAGCGGGCGACCGTCCGGGACATCGCGGCCCGCGCGGGCGTCAACCAGGCCCTCCTCTTCCGCCACTTCGGCTCGAAGCGCGCCCTGTTCGGGGAGGCGGTGGCGCGCGGCGGCCTCGAACAGCTGCGCGCCACCCCTCCCGACCGGCTCGTGGAGACGGTGTTGACGGGCATGCTGACACCCCCGCCGGGCCGGGACGGCGGCGCGACCGGGGCCGCCAGGTCCCTGGAGACGCTCCTGCGGTCCGTCGGCGCGCAGGACGAGGTGACGGCCGCCGTCGCCTCCCTGGGCACCGACTACGCCCGCGTCCTCGCCACGTTGAGCGACGCCGACGACCGGGCGCTCCGCGCCGACCTCGCCCTGTCGTGGCTGCTGGGCATCGGACTGATGCGTGTCGTCCTCCAGAAGCGTCCCCTGGCCGACGCGGACCCCGAGGAGATAACCCGCCTCGTCACCGGCGCCCTGGCCCACCTCCTGGACGGCCCCGCCCCGCCACCGTCGTCCGCCCCTCACCCGGCCGACTCCGCGCCCTGACCCGCCCCGCGGCGCCCGCCGCGGCCCGCGGCCCACGAAGACCCGGCCGGGCACCCGCCCCGCGCACACCGCGACCGGCGGCCCGCGGCGTGCCGGGGGCCCGGGGGCCCGACGGCGCGGGCGGGACACCACCGCCGTGCGATGCTGGTGCGCATGACCTTGGAAGACCTGGTACGGCTGCGCCGGGCCCGCGACGTGATGGACCGCGACTACGCGCGGCCACTGGACGTCCCGGCGCTGGCGAAGGTTGCCCTCATGTCGCCCGGGCACTTCTCCCGCAGCTTCCGCGCCGCCTTCGGGGAGACCCCCTACAGCTACCTGATGACCCGCCGTGTCGAGCGGGCGAAGGCGCTGCTGCGGCGGGGCGACATGAGCGTCACCGAGGTGTGCTTCGCGGTCGGGTGCACCTCGCTGGGGTCGTTCAGCTCGCGTTTCACCGAGCTGGTCGGCGAGACCCCGAGCGCCTACCGGGCCCGCGGCCACGAGGCCGACGCCGCCCTCCCGGCGTGCATCGCCAAGATCCTCACACGCCCGCGCAGGGACGGCCGGTCGGTCGGACCCGGGGAAGCGGGCACCGCCGTCCCGTAGCGCCGGGGGCGCGGGCACCACGCTCGTCCGGTGCCCCGTCGCGGTCGGCGACCACGGCGGGGCTCTCGCTCTCCCGCGACGCCCTCGGCGTGCAGGTACGCGACGACGCCGCTTTCGCGGGGACGCGCCGGGTGACCGCGGGCCCACCCGCGCGACCGGGCGGGGAGGCGTCCTCGAACCGCCGCTCGCCGCCGCTCGCCGTCCCCGGTGCCCCGCCGTCCGACCGGGCAGGTCGTCGGTGACCGTCCTGGCGGTCACCGGCGGTTCTCGCGCGGTCTTCGCCGCACCGGGAACCGCGACCGGCCGACCTGACGTGATCATGAGAATGACGCGGACGGAAGGAACGGGGCGCGCGGTCGCCCATCTGGCGGTTGTCTGGCTGGTCGGTTGTGCCCTGACCGGCCTGCAGACGCGGGCGGTGCTCGTCGCCCTCTTCGTCGGCGGAAGGGCTCCCCTCGGCGCCCTCGCCGTCACGGTCCCCTTGTCGGTGGCCGCGCTCGCCGGTCTCGGGACGACCGCCCGCCCGATCGTGCCGCTCACCCGCAGGGCACGCGGCCTGTGGACATGGGCGGCGAGCCTCCACACGTTCGGCACAGCCGGCGCGTTCGGAGTTATCGTGGCGGACGTCACGACCGGTGGTCTGGACAGCGGTCTGCTGCTCTACCCGGTCGGAGGGACCTGCTACGCGCTCGCCGCCGCGTTCTTCCTCCCCGGCACCCGGGTCAAGCTGGGCGCTCTCGGGGTGGCGGTCGCCCTCGCCGCCGGCGGGGCGTACGCCGTTCGGGACGCCGCGCAGCCCCCCACCCTGGACGAATGGATCGCCGCCAACCGTGTGGACCGCACCCTGCTGCGGGTCGGTGACCCACCGCCGGGCTACACCCTGCGGGTCCTGGGCGCGAGCGAGGACGGCTTCGGTGCCGACTACGAACGGCCCCGCTCCGCAAGGCTGCACCTCGGCGTGGAACACAGGGGACACGACACCCGGCGCGCCGACGCGCGGGGCTGCCCCGTTCCCTTCGGGGAGGCCGTCCGCTGCGCGGACGACGGCGGAGGCCGCCAGTTGCTGACGTACGAGGGCGGCCGTCAGGAGCTGAGGCTGCGCCGCGACGACCTGGTGTACACCGTGACCCTGGAGGGCTCCCGCACCGATCTGTCCGCGGCCCGGCACGTCCTGTCGACGCTCAGGCCGGCGACCGACGTCGAACTCGCCGACCTGTTGGAGCTCCCGGTGCGAAGGTGAGGACGCGCAGCCGGGCACGGGGTGGACGGGCGCGGGCGGAGCCCGCGGGGCACAGCCCCCGGTGTACGAGGACGACGGCGAACAGCGGGCCGCGGTGGGTGGCGAACACCCAGGTAGCGGTCCCGACGGCTCCGGCGGCCACGCCCCCCGTGCGGCTCCGACGGCTCCGGCGGCCACGCCCCCCGTGCGGTCCCGGCGGTGGCGCCGTGAAGGCGTCCGCCCGGCCCGGCGGAACCGGCGGCAACCCCCACGCCCGGCAAGCCGGCTGACCCCCCGCCACCACCCGGCCCTCCTCGAACCCCCGCATCACCACCCGTCACAATGGTTGATCGTCAAGATCCACGGGGACCCGCTGGTCACCTTCCGGCCAGCGGACCCTCCGAACCGCCGACCGCCGACAGGTCCACCGGTTCGGTGCACTGAAGAGAAGGACATGGAGAGAACGAGACAGCCGCGCAAGCGGCTCCGCCACCCGATACTCACCGCCGCGGTCGCGTTCGGCACGGCCCTGACCCTGCTCGGCACGACGGCCGTCGACGCGCAGGCGGTCGAGGACACCGGTACCGCCACGACCGCCCTCAGCGCCCGCGCCCAGGTCGTGCAGGACTGGCGCTCAGGGGGCTCTGCCACGAAGCGCGCGGCCGCACAGGCACTCGTCGGTACGGACGCCGACATCCAGGAGTTCCTCAGCACCGCGCGTGACCTCGCCTCCCAGGAGGACGACCGGTTGACCGCACTGCGGCTGTTGAACTCCAGCGGCCCCGGTGTGCGGCAGGCCGCCCAGCAGGCACTGAGCGGAACCCCGGAAGACCTGCGCGCGTTCCTCCAGTCCGGCCTGGGAGCCCCCTTGGGGGACGACCTGCGCGTCGAGGTGCTGAGAGTCATCAACGAGGGCGGCACCGCCGTGCGCAGAGCCGGCCAGGCCGCTCTGAACGCGGGTACCGAAGAGGCCCTGGGCACCTTCCTCAGCACCGGTCGACACGTCGCCCGCGAGGAGGACGACCGCGTCGAGACCTTCAAGATCATGTCCACGGGCGGGCCGCGCGTGCAGCAGGCCGCCCAGGAAGCCCTCAACGGCACCGCTGACGACGTCCGTGAGTTCCTGGCGAACGGCCAGTACGCGGCTCGGGCCCGGGACCAGGAGATCATGACGGTCTCCCAGCTCGCGGCCCAGGCGGCCAAGGCCACCAAGCAGGCCCAGATCGAGACCACGCTGGCCAAGGCCGCCTCCAGCAAGGCCAAGGCCGCCGCCGCCGAGGCCAAGGAGGCCGCCGAGCGGGCGGCCGCGGAGACCGCCGCGGCCCAGAGCGACGCCAAGAAGGCCAGCCGCGCGGCGGGCCGCGCCGCCGACGCCGCGCTCGGCGCCGCCGACGCCGCACGCACCGCCGTCAGCGCCGCCAACGCGGCCACGGCCGCGGCCCGTACCGCCGCCAACGCCGCTGCGTCCGCCGCGTCCGCCGCGGCCGCCGCCGGACAGGCCGCGTCCCGCGCCTACCAGTCGGCGAGCGCCGCCGTGAAGGACGCCGGTCAGGCAGCGGCGGCCCGTCAGGCGGCCGTCGACGCCCGCAACGCGGCGGCCGGAGCCCGTACGGCCGCCAACGCCGTGCTCAACGCCATCACCGCCATCACCGAAGCGGTCGAATCGGCACGCGCCGCGGCCAGCGCGGGCGTCAACGCGGCGGCCGCCGCGTCGGCCGCCGCGGAGGCCGGCGCGCACTCGGCCACCGCCGGGGCCGAAGCGGCCCGGGCCCGCGCCGCCGCCGCCGAGGCACAGCAGGCCGCCGCCGTCGCCAACAGCGCCGCCAGCAGGGCGGAGACGCTCGCCAACCGGGCCGCCGCAGCCGCCCAGGAAGCCCACAAGGCCGCGACCAGCGCCGCCAACCACGCCGAAGCGGCCGCCAAGGCCGCCGACGACGCCGCGGCGGCGGCCGGACAGGCCGCGGACTGGGCCAACAAGGCCACCGCGCACGCCAAGGCCGCCCTCGCCGCGTCGAAGGCGGCCACGACGGCCGCCCTCCAGGCGTACTCCACCGAGCAGATCGCCCGCCAGGCCGAGGCGGCCGAACTCGAGGCGGACAAGCAGCGCTCGATGCAGATCGCCGCGGAGCTGAAGGAGAAGTACGACCGGGAACGGGCCGCGCTCGCCTGGGACGAGGCGGAGGCCGCCCGCCGCGCCGCGGAGACCACCACGCTCCTCAACGAGGCCGCCGCGCCCGGCACCGACCCGGCCACCGCCGTCGCCAAGGCGCGCAAGGCCGCGCTGAACCTGGCGGAGGACGGCGGCCCGTGGACCTCGAAGGCCGCCGAGGAAGCCCTCGCCGGATCCGACGAGGACGTCACGCAGTGGTTGGAGGAAGGACGGCGGACCGCCGAGGAACAGGACGACCGGGCCCGGGTGCTCCACCTGGCGCAGACCGGCGGAACCGAGATGAAGGCCGCCGCCGAGGCCGCCCTGGCCGGTGACCACGCCGACGTCAAGGCGTTCCTCGACCGGGGCCAGCACGAGGTCCTCGCCGACGAGTACCGCGTCCAGACCCTCAAGCTCATGGATGCCGGCGGCACCGCGGTGAAGCGGGACGGCAGCGCGGCGATCGACGCCGGTACGACGGACGCCCTGCGCGCCTTCATCAAGACCGGCCAGCACAAGGCCCGCGAGGAGGACGACCGCGCGGAGACCCTGCGCATCATGAACGTCGGAGGCGCCCACACCAAGGCCGCCGCCGAGACGGCGCTCGCCGGGCCCCCCACCCTCCTGCGGGCCTTCGTCCAGGTGGCCCAGTACAAGGCCGCCAAGAAGGACCACGACACGGCGATGCACGTCGCCGAGGTCCGCCGCATCGTCGCCAACGCCGCGAAGTCGGCCTACGAGGCCGACAAGCTGGCCGCGGAGGCCGCCAAGGCGGCGGCCGACGCCCGCGGCGCCGCAGCGGAGGCCGCGGGCTACGCCAAGCAGGCCGAGGACTCCGCGGCCAAGGCGAAGGAGTACGCCTCCGAGGCGGCGGCCTCCGCAGAGCGGGCCGACGCCTCCGCCCGGAAGGCGGCCGAGTCCGCCGAGACGGCCAGGGCCGCGGCCAACACGGCGAACCAGGCGGCCAACGCCGCCAGCGCCTCGGCACGCCAGGCCGCCGCATCGGCCGTCAGCGCCGCCGAGTCGGCCGACTACGCCTACGCGCAGGCCGACATCGCCGCCGCCGCCGCGATCGCGGCCGGCAAGGACGCCGCCGAAGCCGCCACCGCGGGCTTCCAGGCCGTCATCGCCGCGATCGTCAAGATCGCCGAGGAGATGGAGGAGCACGCCGACACCGAGGTCGGCTCGGGCGAGCAGGACTACCCCGGGACGGGAGAGGACCTGGAGGGCGAGGGCGGCCTGTCCGGCGCGGACAAGGCGCAGCTGGTGCTCGACGTCGCGGGCATCTTCGACCCGTCCCCGGCCAGCGACGGCGCCTCCGGACTGATGAGCCTCTTCCAGGGCGACTTCACCGGGGCCGGCCTCTCGCTCGCCGCGCTCATCCCGTACGCGGGCGACGCCCTGGCCAAGCCGGCGAAGTTCGCGAAGTACCTGGAGAAGTTCGAGAACCTCGCCAAGCACGCCACCGACCTGAAGTGGGCGGAGAACGCCGGCAAGAGCATGCGCCACCTGTCCCCCAACCAGTGGCACGACGCGCTCACCCTGATGAACAAGCTGGCGGGCGACGCCGGCAAGGCGTACAAGAACAAGAAGTTCCTGCAGACGGCGAAGAAGCACGGCCTCCCCACGGACGGCCCGGTTCCCTTCGTCCCCCGCAAGGACTGGAACCCCGGCAGCCCCCAGGTACGCGGTGGAGGCTTCCCGGACAAGTACGGCAACATCTGGACCCGGGCCAAGGACGGCAAGGACGAGTGGGACGTCCAGATCCCGAAGGGCAAGAACTTCGAGAAGTTCGCCGGCAGCAAGAACCAGGGCAAGGACTACTCCCACGCCAACATCTCGAAGGAAGGCCACGTGACCCACTGATGCTGTTCGAACCGACCGACGTAGTCGTCCGGGTCGCGCTCAACACCCCGGACGCGGACAGCGCCGAGGCCGCCATGGCCGTGTGGCTGCCCCTGGTCACCGAGCTGGCTCCGCTCGCGGTGGAGTTCGAGGCCGCCGACCCGGCCGGTCTGCGCCGCGGGTTCCTCGCGGAGCTCCTGCTGGTGCTGCCCCCCGCGGAGGCGGCCGGACCCGAGCAGGTCCTGCGCGCCACGACCGCCCCGCTCATCCGGCGGCTGGGCATGGACCCCGGGGCCTTCGAGGTCGAGGAGGGACTGCCCACCACCCTGGGCGACGTGCACGTGCCCTGGGAGGTCTGGGAGCGCCGCGCCACGGCCTTCGGCGCGTACGCGCTGTACGCCAGGATCGGCGCCGACCCCTTCGACGTCGACTACGTCGACGACGAGGACGACGAGGACGACGACGAGGACCTGTAGGCGGGACGGGCGGCCCTGCCGCCCGTCCTGACGCCGCGCCCCCGCCACCGGTCGGTGGCGGGGGCGCGCTGTCGTGAAGGGCCCGTACACCCACTTCCCGCAGTCGCCGTACGGCTCGGCCCGGCGGAGGCGGGGGAGGGCCCGCGGCCGGTGTCAGGGGCGCAGGATCAGCCGGATCGGGTTGCCCACCTTCTTCTCCAGCCGCTCCACCGCCTCGGCGGCCTGGGACAGGGGCAGGACGTCGCTGATGGACCGGGCGAAGTCCAGCCGCCCACCGTTGACCAACCGCAGGAGCTGCGGCAGCGCCACCGGCATGTCGGAGCCGTAGTGGCCGAGGATCTGCTGCTGGAAGTAGCTGAAGCGGGTGCCGTCCGTGACGGTGAGCGGCCGGTTCGTCAGCCCGACCAGCACCAGCCGGCCCTTGGGCGCCAGGACGCTGAGCGCCTGTTCGCGCACCGCCGGCACGCCCGCGAAGTCGAAGGCGGCGGCGAGCCCCACCCCACCGGTGGCGGCGGCCACGGTCTCCCGCAGGGCGGGGTCGGCGGAGTCGAGCGCGAGGTCGGCACCGATGGCCAGCGCCCGCTCCCGGGCGACCTCGCTGGGGTCCACCGCGATGATCGGACACGCCCCGACGGCGCGCAAGAGCTGCACGGCGTGCACGCCGAGGCCCCCGACGCCCCACACCCCCACGGCCTCGGACGGGCGGACGGCACCGGTCACGGTGATCGCGCCCCAGGGCGTCGACACGGCGTCCGGGATGATCGACCCCTGGTCGAAGGGGATGGTGTCGGGCAGCGGGGTCAGCGCGTCCGCGGACGACAGGGCATACTCGGCCCAGCCGCCGTCGTAGTCGACGCCGCGGGTGTACGTGACGCCGTCGCGCACCTCGCCCGCGTACAGCACGACGCGCTGTCCCGGCGTCCACGCGGTGACCCCGTCGCCGGTCTCGGCGATGGTGCCGGACACCTCGTGGCCGAGGGTGACGGTCTCGCCGTCCAGGAGGCGCGGGGTGAGGGTGCCGTCGATCAGGTGGACGTCGGAGAGGCAGACACCGGCCGCCTCCACCTTCACCAGCACCTGTCCGGGCCCCGGTTGCGGGCGCGGCACCTCCTCCAGGCGCAGGGTGCGGCTGGGGACGTGCAGGCGGGCGGCGAGCATCTGCTCCATGACGTGACTCCCTGGATGTGGTGGCGGAGCCCGCGCGACTGTCGCAGGTCGCCTCGGGCCGACCGTACTGCTCGGCGGACTCGTAACGCAAGGCGACTTGCTTTAGGCTGTACGGATGACGCCGCCCCCATCGACCCCGCGACCGGCCCCACAGCCCCTCCGGCGGCGCGGGGAGCGCATGCGGCAGGCGGTGCTGGCCGCGACCGTCGACCTCCTCGCCGCCGAAGGGCTGGCCGGAGCCACCGTCGCGGCGGTCGCCCGGGCCGCCGGCGTGCACGAGACGTCCGTCTACCGCCGCTGGAAGACCCGCGAGAACCTGATCCACGAGGCGCTCACCAGCCGCCTCGACGCCACGCTGCCGATCCCGGACACGGGAGACGTGCGGGAGGACCTGTCCCGGTTCTTCGGCGCGCTCGCCGACCTGCTGTCCGGGCCGTACGGCCCTGCCCTGCTGCGGCTGAGCGTCGAGCGGGACGACACCCTCGACGACCGCCGCCGCCCGTACTGGACCGAGCGCCTCTCCCGCGCGGCCGTCATGGTCCGGCGGGGCGTCGACCGCGGCGAACTGGCCGCGGCCACCGACCCGGACCTGGTGATCGAGGCCGTCAGCGGCCCCCTCTTCGCCCGCGTCCTGCTGAGCGACACCCCCGTGGACATGCCGGTCGTCCACCGCCTGATCGCTCTGGCGCTCGACGGCGCCCGACCCCGGCCGGAGGACCCCGGCACCAGGTGACGCGGTATCCGCCCGCGCCGTCGAGTCCCCGCCCGCTCCGCGGTGCCACCGGCCCGCCGGAGCCCCGGACCCGGAGGGCCGTCCGCGCCCTGCCCGGGAGGCCGTCGGCGGTCTTCTCGACCGTGCCCGGGCACACCGTACGGACGCGCGGGTCACGGGGGCGGCATCCGGTACGGGCCGCGCGGTCCCGCCGTGAGCCCGGAGGCGTTGCTCCCCGGGCCGGCAGCCCTTCCCGGAGGGGGCGGTCCGCCGCGGACGCGGCGTGGATAGCCTGCGTGGATGAAGCGGATACAGCGGATGCAGCGGGTCGCCGGCGCGGTCGTCGGCTCGGCGGTGGGTGACGCCCTGGGCGGCCCCTTCGAGTTCGGCCCCGAGGGGGCTTTCTCCGCGCGGTTCCCCGCGCCCGGCACCGGTGGCGAGATGGGCGGGGGCGGGGGCTGGGACCCGGGCGAAGCCACCGACGACACGCAGATGGCCGTCCTGGTCGCGGAGTCCCTGCTGGAGCGGGGCGGACTGGACCTGCCGGACGTCTTCGCCCGCTTCCAGCGGTGGGCGGCGTCCGACCCCAAGGACATCGGCTTGCAGACCGAGGCGGTCCTGACCAACGGCATGCCCTGGGACCTCGCCGCCGCGGTCCACTTCCAGACCACCCGGCGAGCCGCGGGAAACGGCTCCTTGATGCGGGCGGCAACCTCCGCGGTCCACTTTGCCTCCGCCGGCCGGGAGGCCACCATGGACGCGGCCCGCCGCATCGCCGCCCTCACCCACGGCGACCGCGCGGCCTGGGAGGGCACCGCGGTCTTCCACGAACTCATCCGCGTCACGCTCGAGGACGCCGACCCCCTCGACGCGCTCCCGGACATCCTGGCCCTCGTCCACCCCGACCACCGGGAGTGCTACGCCACGGTCCTCGCGCCCGACTGGCACCCCGAGCGGGCCACCGAACCCAACGGTGCCGTCTGGCCCTGCCTGGGCTCCGCCGTCTGGGCCCTGCGCACCACCACCGGCTTCGAGGACGCGTTGCGCGCGGCGATCGACCTCGGCGGCGACACGGACACCGTCGCCGCGGTGACCGGAGGGCTGGCGGGGGCGTACTACGGGCTGGACGCGATCCCCGCCCGTTGGACCCGGCCGCTCCACGTCCCCCTCCCGGGGTTCGGCGGACGGGTGCTCCGCCTGCCGGACCTGCTCCACCTCGCACACCGCCTCGCAGACCGAACCGGTCCGGACGCCTCGGCCCCCTGACGAGCGGGGCCGGCGCCTCGCGACCGTGGCACACGACCGTAAAAGAACGATCGTTTTTGACTGATCGTTCTTTTACGGCGTACGGTCACGTCATGGGACGACCGCGCGCCTTCGACACCGAACAGGCCGTCG
>NZ_JAWCTQ010000063.1:0-33765 GCF_032423885.1 Streptomyces tamarix
GGGGGCCCGGGGGGCCCCCGCCCCCCCCCCCGGCCCCGCCCGCCGCCCGTGGACGGTTCGTCCACAGGCGGCGGCGCGCTGTCGGAGGGGATGGGTAGCGTCGGGGGCATGTCGCAGACGGCGGTGGTGGAAGGCGTCCTCGAACGGATCACGTACAGCAACGAGGAGAACGGGTACACGGTCGCCCGGGTCGACACCGGGCGCGGCGGCGGTGAGCTGCTCACCGTCGTCGGCTCGCTGCTCGGCGCGCAGCCGGGCGAGTCGCTGCGGATGGAGGGCCGCTGGGGCTCGCACCCGCAGTACGGGCGGCAGTTCACCGTGGAGAACTACACGACGGTGCTGCCCGCGACCATCCAGGGCATCCGCCGCTACCTGGGCTCCGGGCTGATCAAGGGCATCGGCCCGCGCATCGCCGACCGGATCGTGGAGCACTTCGGCACGGACACGCTCGACGTCATCGAGCGGGAGCCGGAGCGGCTCGTCGAGGTGCCCGGCCTCGGCCCGAAGCGGACGCGGATGATCGGCGCCGCCTGGGAGGAGCAGAAGGCCATCAAGGAGGTCATGGTCTTCCTCCAGGGCGTCGGCGTGTCCACCTCGATCGCGGTGCGGATCTACAAGAAGTACGGCGACGCGTCGATCTCCGTCGTGCGGAACCAGCCGTACCGGCTGGCCGCCGACGTGTGGGGCATCGGCTTCCTCACCGCCGACCGCATCGCGCGGGCCGTCGGCATCCCCCACGACAGCCCCGACCGGGTCAAGGCCGGGCTGCGCCACGCCCTGTCCCAGTCGGCCGACCAGGGGCACTGCTTCCTGCCCGAGGAGCGGCTCATCGCGGACACGGTGAAGCTCCTCCAGGTCGACACGGGCCTCGTCATCGACTGCCTCGCCGAGCTGGCGGCGGACGAGGAGGAGGGCGGCGTCGTACGGGAGCGGGTACCCGGTCCGGACGGCGAGCCGGTCACGGCCGTGTACCTGCTGCCGTTCCACCGCGCGGAGGTGTCCCTCGCCGCGCAGTTGCTGCGCCTGGCGCGGGCCGGGGAGGACCGCATGCCCGCCTTCCAGGACGTCGCCTGGGACAAGGCCCTGGCGTGGCTCGCGGACCGCACGGGGGTGGAGCTGGCGCCCGAACAGGAGGCCGCCGTACGGCTCGCCCTCACCCGGAAGGTCGCCGTGCTGACCGGCGGGCCGGGCTGCGGCAAGTCGTTCACGGTCCGCTCGGTCGTGGAGCTGGCCCGCGCCAAGAAGGCGAAGGTCCTGCTGGCCGCGCCCACGGGCCGGGCGGCCAAGCGGCTCGCGGAGCTGACGGGCGCCGAGGCGTCGACGGTGCACCGGCTGCTGGAGCTGAAGCCCGGCGGCGACGCGGCGTACGACCGGGACCGGCCGCTCGACGCGGACCTCGTGGTGGTCGACGAGGCGTCGATGCTGGACCTGCTGCTGGCGAACAAGCTGGTCAAGGCGGTCGCGCCGGGCGCGCACCTGCTGCTGGTGGGGGACGTGGACCAGTTGCCGAGCGTCGGCGCGGGGCAGGTGCTGGGCGACCTGCTGGCGCCGGACAGCCCGGTCCCGTCCGTGCGGCTCACGCGGATCTTCCGCCAGGCGCAGAAGTCCGGCGTCGTCACCAACGCGCACCGGATCAACGCCGGGGAGTACCCGGTGACCAGCGGCCTGCCGGACTTCTTCCTGTTCGTCACGGAGGACACCGAGGAGGCCGGGCGGCTCACGGTCGACGTGGCCGCCCGCCGCGTCCCGGCGAAGTTCGGCCTCGACCCGCGCCGGGACGTGCAGGTCCTGGCGCCCATGCACCGCGGCCCGGCCGGCGCGGGCACGCTCAACGGGCTCCTCCAGCAGGCCGTCACCCCGGCCCGCCCCGGCCTGCCGGAGAAGCGGTTCGGCGGGCGCGTCTTCCGCGTCGGGGACAAGGTCACGCAGATCCGCAACAACTACGAGAAGGGCAGGAACGGCGTCTTCAACGGCACGGTGGGGGTGGTCACCGCCCTCGACCCGGACGACCAGCGGCTGACGGTGCTGACGGACGAGGACGAGGAGGTGGCGTACGACTTCGACGAACTGGACGAGCTGGCCCACGCGTACGCGGTGACGATCCACCGCTCGCAGGGCAGCGAGTACCCGGCCGTGGTGATCCCCGTCACGACCGGCGCCTGGATGATGCTCCAGCGCAACCTGCTCTACACGGCCGTCACCCGCGCCCGGAAGCTGGTCGTCCTCGTCGGGTCCCGCAAGGCGATCGGCCAGGCCGTCCGGACGGTCTCGGCCGGTCGGCGCTTTACCGCACTCGACCACCGGCTGACAGGAGGACGGCCCGTGGGAAACGTCACGTAGGACTTTCGGAACCGGGGCGAAGGGGGCAGGATGAGCAGGTTGACGGCACTCAGTGCCGCCAATAGGCCCAATGGTCGACCCCGAGTGCACTCTGCTGAGCCAAGTGGGGGATGGTAGAGACAGTCAGGGCACCTCGAAGAAGAGGCACAACGTCGGTGAGGGATGACGTGAGCGACAACTCTGTAGTACTGCGGTACGCGGACGGCGAGTACACCTACCCGGTGGTCGAGAGCACCGTCGGGGACAAGGGCTTCGACATTGGGAAGCTTCGCGCGCAGACGGGTCTGGTGACCCTGGACAGCGGCTACGGCAACACGGCCGCGTACAAATCCGCGATCACCTACCTGGACGGCGAGCAGGGCATCCTGCGCTACCGCGGCTACCCGATCGAGCAGCTCGCCGAGCGCTCCACCTTCCTCGAGGTGGCGTACCTGCTGATCAACGGTGAGCTCCCGAAGGTCGACCAGCTGGAGGCCTTCACCAACGAGATCACGCAGCACACGCTGCTCCACGAGGACGTCAAGCGGTTCTTCGACGGCTTCCCGCGCGACGCGCACCCGATGGCGATGCTGTCGTCCGTGGTCAGCGCCCTGTCGACCTTCTACCAGGACAGCCACAACCCGTTCGACGAGAAGCAGCGCCACCTGTCGACGATCCGGCTGCTGGCGAAGCTGCCGACGATCGCGGCGTACGCCTACAAGAAGTCGATCGGCCACCCGTTCGTCTACCCGCGCAACGACCTGTCGTACGTCGAGAACTTCCTGCGCATGACGTTCTCCGTGCCGGCGCAGGAGTACGAGCTGGACCCGGTCGTCGTCTCGGCCCTCGACAAGCTGCTGATCCTCCACGCGGACCACGAGCAGAACTGTTCGACGTCCACGGTCCGCCTGGTCGGCTCGTCGCAGGCGAACATGTTCGCGTCGATCTCCGCCGGCATCTCGGCCCTGTGGGGCCCGCTGCACGGCGGCGCCAACCAGTCGGTGCTGGAGATGCTCCAGGGCATCCAGGCCAACGGCGGCGACGTCGACTCCTTCATCCGCAAGGTGAAGAACAAGGAGGACGGCGTCCGTCTGATGGGCTTCGGCCACCGCGTCTACAAGAGCTTCGACCCCCGGGCGAAGATCATCAAGGCGGCGGCGCACGACGTCCTCTCGGCGCTCGGCAAGAGCGACGAGCTGCTGGACATCGCGCTGAAGCTGGAGGAGCACGCGCTCGCCGACGACTACTTCGTCTCGCGCAACCTCTACCCGAACGTGGACTTCTACACGGGTCTGATCTACCGCGCCATGGGCTTCCCGACGGAGATGTTCACGGTGCTGTTCGCCCTCGGCCGCCTGCCGGGCTGGATCGCCCAGTGGCACGAGATGATCAAGGAGCCGGGTTCCCGCATCGGCCGCCCGCGCCAGATCTACACGGGTGAGGTCCTGCGCGACTTCGTCCCGGTCGAGGGCCGCTGACGCCGACCCTGCCCGGGCCGGTGCCCGGACCCGCGAAAGCGCCCCGCCTGCCGATCCCCCCACGGGTCGGCGAGCGGGGCGCTTCCCATATCCCCGGTGCGGATTCCCCCCACGGGATCCGGTCCGGGCGTCTGCCGGTTTCAGCAGAAGCTCGCGCATGCGGTCTGCCGGGGTACGTACGGACGGGAGGGCCGCTCAAAGCTCCCCGGTGCACGTGCCCCGGCCAACGCTTGCCTTGGGACGTCCCCCAAGACATCCCATGAACGTCCCCCAAGACGTTCTCGGCATCGCCCATTCAGACTCGCGAGCCGTCCAAATGGTTACCCCTAAATATCTGTGATCTAGGTCTCCGTGTGAAGGTCCGGTGAGTCACGTGAAGGTGAATTCACTTGAACGACCGTTCGGTTGAGCAGGTGGAGCGGGCCGCATCACGGCATTTATCGCGATACGGCCCGCACAGGAGTCGGCGGCCGGTGTTCAGGCGGCCGTGCCGACCAGTTCGTAGCCGGCCTCGTCCACGGCGGCGCGGACCGCCTCCTCGTCGAGCGGCGCGCCGGAGGTGACGGTCACCCTGCCGGTGGCGGCGACGGCCTGGACCGAGGTGACGCCCGGGAGCGCGGAGAGCTCCTGCGTGACGGCGCCCTCGCAGTGCCCGCAGGTCATGCCCTTGACCTCGTACACGGTGGTGACGTCGGTGTTCGTCTCGGCGGTCATGGTGCTTCTCCTTTGGAGACGGGGGAGGGGCGGTGCCCCGGTGCGATCGCCACTTTATACCCCTAGGGGGTATGAATTCCAGCGTGGTCGCGGTGCGCCGCCCACTTGTGCGCCGGGATCGCCGCCCGGATCGAGTCGAGCCGCGCGCCCTCGTGCGGCAGAGCCTGCCGCCCCACCCCTCCCCGGACGAAGCCGACGCGCTCGTGGACGCGCAGGGCGCGCGGATCGAAGGCGTACGCGAGGAGGTGGACGCGGTGCGGGCCCAGCCGCTCGAAGTCGTACGCGAGGAGGGGCCGGAGCGCCTCGGCCCCCGGCCCCCGGCCCCCGGTCGCGGCCCGCCGGGCCGATCGCGATCCGGAGGTCGCGGCTGCGGTTCGCGGGCCGCGTGTGCCGCCGGAGGGCCCCGGCCCGTGCGCCGCCGGAGGGCCCCGGCCCTCTGCGGCCGGGGCCCGGGGCCGGGTCAACCGCCCCGGTGGCGGTTGCCGGGGCGGTTGGCCACCCAGGTGCGGATCGTGTCCGCGTGCCAGTAGGGCTTGCCCGCCTCCACGTGGTCGGGCTGCGGCAGGAGGCCGTGCTTGCGGTACGAGCGGACGGTGTCCGGCTGCACCCGGATGTGCGCCGCGATCTCCTTGTACGACCAGAGCATCCGGTCCGTCATCTGGATGGCACCTCCCTGTGCGGGCCGCGGCGCGACCCGGGAGGGTCGTCGGGGAACCGCGGCGCGGACTGATGATCACCGACCCTGTGCCCGGCCGGCGACGCAGAGTGACCGAATGGAGGCATGCTGTTGAACGGCCGTGACCGCACATCCGCTGTTTGGTGACAAATGTGACGGCCGTGGAACGCTGAGACCCGTGAGGAGCGCACCACCGCACCTGTCTACGGCGACCCCGGAACGCCCGACACAGTGTCGGGCGCGACGCGCCCGGAACACGTGGTGGGATCGGCTCGACGCCGCCGTCTGCGAAGGAGTACGCACGCCATGACGAAGACCGTCCACCACTGGATCGGTGGCAAGCCCGTCGAGGGCACGTCGGGCCGCTGGGGCCCCGTCGCCGACCCGGCCACCGGCGAGGCCGCCGCCCGGGTCGCGCTCGCCTCCGCCGACGAGGTCGACGCCGCCGTCGCCGCCGCCAGGGACGCCTACGCGACCTGGGGCACCTCGTCGCTCGCGCAGCGCACCGCCGTGCTGTTCCGCTTCCGCGCCCTGCTGGACGCGCACCGCGACGAGATCGCCGAACTCGTCACCGCCGAGCACGGCAAGGTCCACTCCGACGCGCTCGGCGAGGTCGCCCGCGGCCTGGAGGTCGTCGAGCTGGCGTGCGGGATCACCACACAACTGAAGGGCGAGCTGTCCACGCAGGTGTCGAACCGGGTCGACGTCGCCTCGATCCGCCAGCCCGTCGGCGTGGTCGCCGGCATCAGCCCGTTCAACTTCCCCGCCATGGTGCCGATGTGGATGTTCCCGCTCGCCATCGCCTGCGGCAACACCTTCGTCCTCAAGCCCAGCGAGAAGGACCCGTCGCCGTCGATCCGGCTCGCCGAACTGCTCGCCGAAGCCGGGCTGCCGGACGGCGTGTTCAACGTCGTCCAGGGCGACAAGGACGCCGTCGAGGCACTGCTCGCCCACCCCGGTGTGGACGCCGTGTCGTTCGTCGGCTCGACGCCCGTCGCCCGGCACGTCCACGCGACCGCGACCGCCCACGGCAAGCGCGTCCAGGCGCTCGGCGGCGCCAAGAACCACATGCTGGTCCTCCCCGACGCGGACCTCGACGCCGCCGCCGACGCGGCGGTCTCCGCGGCGTACGGCTCCTCGGGCGAGCGCTGCATGGCGGTCTCCGCCGTCGTCGCGGTCGGCGCGATCGGCGACGCGCTCGTCGAGAAGATCCGCGAACGCGCCGAGAAGATCAAGGTAGGCCCCGGCTCCGACCCGACCTCCGAGATGGGCCCGCTCATCACCGCCGCCCACCGCGACAAGGTCGCCTCCTACGTGACCGGCGCCGCCGCCGAGGGGTGCGAGGTCGTCCTCGCCGGCACGGACCTCACCGTCGAGGGCCACGAGGGCGGCTTCTGGATGGGCCCCGCGCTGCTCGACAAGGTGCCGACCGACGCCCGGGCGTACCGGGAGGAGATCTTCGGCCCGGTGCTGTGCGTGCTGCGCGCCGAGACCTACGAGGAGGGCGTCGCGATCGTCAACGCCTCGCCGTACGGCAACGGCGCCGCCGTCTTCACCCGGGACGGCGGCGCCGCCCGCCGCTTCCAACTGGAGGCCGAGGCGGGCATGGTCGGCGTCAACGTGCCGATCCCGGTGCCCGTCGGCTACCACTCCTTCGGCGGCTGGAAGGACTCCCTCTTCGGCGACCACCACGTCTACGGCACGGACGGCATCCGCTTCTACACCCGCGGCAAGGTCGTCACCACCCGCTGGCCCGATCCCTCCGAAACCCCCTCCGGCGTCGACCTCGGCTTCCCCCGCCACCACTGAGGCACCGCACGGGCCCGGCGGGCGCGGCGTTCCGAGGCGTTCCGAGGCGGAGGGGCACCGCGGCGGGACTCCGCGGCGCGTCCCCTTCGTCCGCTTGCGCCCCCACGCGTCTACCGCGCCCGCGGTACGCGGGCACCCCCGCCTACTCCTGGAGGAGGCGGGGCACCTCAGACCGGCGGCAGCGGGAGGCCCCGCCCGGGCCGTTTAGGGTCGAGGCATGCGGATCCGACTTTCCCGGCGGTGGGCGGCGCTCGCCGCGGCCGGCGCGCTGCTCGCGGGCGCCGGCACCCTCAGCGCCGTCGCCTCCGACGGCGAGGCCGCCGTGCACCGCGAGGACACCGTGCTCGCCATGCCCGGCGCGAAGATCGACACGTCGTTCTTCACCTCCGGCTCCGGGCGCCGCCCCGCCGTACTGCTCGGGCACGGCTTCGGCGGCAGCAAGGACGACGTCCGCGCCCAGGCGGAGCGGCTCGCCCGCGACGGGTACGCCGTACTGACCTGGACCGCCCGCGGGTTCGACCGCTCCGGCGGCCACATCGGCCTCAACGACCCGCGGTACGAGGTCAAGGACGTCCGACGGCTGGTCGACTGGCTGGCGAAGCGCCCCGAGGTGCGGCTCGACGAGGCCGGCGACCCCCGCGTCGGGGTGTCCGGCGCGTCGTACGGCGGGGCGGTCTCGCTGCTCGCCGCCGGGCACGACCCGCGCGTCGACGCCATCGCCCCGCAGATCACGTACTGGAACCTCGCCGACGCGCTCTTCCCCGACGGCGTCTTCAAGAAGCTGTGGGCCGGGATCTTCTTCACCACCGGGTCCGGCGGCCCCGAGGGGCGGCGGCCGGCCGCCTGCGGCCGGTTCCAGCCCGAGCTGTGCGCCATGTACGAGCGCGTCGCCGTCACCGGCGAGCCGGACCCCGCCGCCCGCGCGCTGCTGGAGGCCCGCAGCCCGTCCGCCGTCGCGGACCGCGTCAAGGTGCCCACCCTCATCGTCCAGGGCCAGTCCGACTCCCTCTTCCCGCTCTCCCACGCCGACGCGATGGCCGAGGCCGTCGCCCGCAACGGCGCCCCCGTCGCCGTCGACTGGATCGCCGGGGGACACGACGGCGGCGCCTCCGAGTCCGACCGCGTCCACACGAGGATCCGCGCCTGGTTCGACCGGTACCTGAAGGGCGACACGGCCGCCGACACCGGCCCCGCCTTCCGCGTCAGCCGGACCGGCGGCGTCGACTCCACCGACGGCCGCGCGACCCTGCGCGGCGCCACCGCCGACCGCTACCCCGGCCTGCGCGCGGGCGCCCGCACGATCCCGCTCGCCGGGCCCCCGCAGACCTTCCGCAACCCGGCCGGGGCCACCCCGCCCGGCATCTCCGCCGTGCCCGGCGTCGGCGGCGGCCTCTCCCAACTGTCCACGCTCGGCCTCGGCGTCTCCCTCGACTTCCCCGGCCAGCACGCCCGCTTCGAGACCCGCCCGCTCGACGAGCCGCTGCGGATCACGGGCACGCCCACCGTCCGCGTCACCGTCACCTCCGACAGCGGGGAGGCCGTCCTGTTCGGCAAGGTGTACGACGTCGGGCCGGACGGCCGCCGGCAGGTGCTCCCGTCCCAACTCGTCGCCCCCGTGCGGATCGACGGCGCCGAGGACGGCCGGACCGTCGACCTGACGCTGCCCGCGATCGACCACGAGGTGGAGGCCGGGCACCGGCTGAGCCTCGTCCTGGCCGCCACCGACCTCGGCTACGCCTCCCCGGCCGCCCCCGCCGCGTACACCGTCGCCCTCGCCGGCGGCGGACTGTCCGTGCCGACCGCGCCCGCCGTGCGCACCCAGGCCGCCGGGCTGCCCTGGTGGGTGTGGGGCCTGCCGGCCGGCGGCGCCCTCGTCGCGGCGGCGCTGCTGCTGACGGCCCGCCGCAGGACCGCCGCGCCCGCCCCGGACCCGGAGCTGGCCGACGTACCGCTCACCATCAGCGGCCTGACGAAGCGCTACGCCCGCTCCTCCGACGCCTACGCCGTGCGCGACCTGTCGTTCCGCGTCGAGAAGGGCCAGGTCCTCGGGCTGCTCGGACCCAACGGCGCCGGCAAGACCACCACGCTGCGCATGCTGATGGGCCTCATCACGCCCGACGACGGCGAGATCCGGGTCTTCGGGCACGCCGTCCGGCCCGGCGCGCCCGTCCTGTCCCGCGTCGGCGCCTTCGTCGAGGGCGCCGGTTTCCTGCCGCACCTGTCGGGGCGGGAGAACCTGGAGTTGTACTGGCGGGCCACCGGCCGTCCCGCCGAGGACGCCCACGTCGACGAGGCGCTGGAGATCGCCGGGCTCGGCGCGGCGCTGGCCCGCGCCGTCCGCACGTACTCGCAGGGCATGCGGCAGCGGCTCGCCATCGCCCAGGCCATGCTCGGCCTGCCGGACCTGCTCATCCTCGACGAGCCGACGAACGGCCTCGACCCGCCGCAGATCCGCGAGATGCGGGACGTGATGATCCGTTACGCGGCCGGCGGCCGGACCGTCATCGTCTCCAGCCACCTCCTCGCGGAGGTCGAGCAGTCCTGCACGCACCTCGTGGTCATGGACCGGGGCCGGCTCGTCCAGGCCGGGCCCGTCGCCGAGATCACCGGGAACGGCGACACGCTGCTCGTCACCACCGAGGGCGACCTGCCGGAGCGGCTCGTCGAGAAGGCCGCCGCGCTGCCGGGCGTCGCCTCCGCGACCCGCGTGGACGGGGGCCTGCTGGTCCGGCTCGACGGCACCACCACCGCAGCCGTGCTCGTCGCCGGACTGGTCCGGCTCGACGTGCCCGTGACCGCCGTGGGCCCGCACCGCCGCCTGGAGGACGCGTTCCTCACCCTGATCGGAGGAGGCGCCGCATGACCGCGCTGCTCGACTCGGCGCCCGGCTACCGCGCCGGGCGCACCCTGCCCCTGCGCGTCGAGGCGGTGCGGCAGCTCAAGCGGCGCCGCACCGCCGTGATGGGCGCGATCCTCGCCGTCCTCCCGTTCGTCCTGATCGTCGCCTTCGCCATCGGCGGCGGCGAGGACGACGGGCCGGACAACCGGATCACGCTCATGGACACGGCGACCGCGTCGGCCGGGAACTTCGCCGCGACGTGCCTGTTCGTCTCGGCCGGCTTCCTGCTGGTGATCCCCGTGGCGCTGTTCTGCGGGGACACCGTCGCCTCCGAGGCCGGCTGGTCGTCGCTGCGCTACCTGCTCGCCGCGCCCGTGCCCCGCGCCCGGCTGCTGTGGTCGAAGCTCGCCGTGGCGCTCGGCTTCAGCGCCGCCGCGATGGTGCTGCTGCCGCTCGTCGCGCTCGCCGCCGGGACCGCCGCGTACGGGTGGGGGCCGCTGCGGCTGCCGACCGGTGGGGCGCTGCCCGCGGCGGACAGCCTGGGGCGGCTCGGCATCGCCGTCGCGTTCGTCTTCGTGTCCCAGCTCGTCACCGCCGGGCTGGCGTTCTGGCTGTCCACGCGCACCGACGCCCCGCTGGGGGCGGTGGGCGGCGCGGTCGGCCTGACCATCGTCGGCAACGTGCTGGACGCCGTGACGGCGCTCGGCGACTGGCGCGAGTTCCTGCCGGCGCACTGGCAGTACGCCTGGGTCGACGCGCTCCAGCCGCACCTGGAGTGGGGCGGCATGGCCAAGGGCGCGGCCGTGTCCGTGGCGTACGCGCTGGTGCTGTTCGCGCTCGCCTTCCGCGGCTTCGCCCGCAAGGACATCGTGTCGTAGCGCCCGTAGCGCCCGTAGCGCCCTGGGTGCTCGTACGCGCTGACCGGTGCCGGGCGGGTTCCACGGGCCGGCCGCCGCGGCCCCTACGCGCTGGCCGTACGGCGCTGGCCGACGCCGCTCACCGGGCCGTGCGCGCTGACCGGTGCCGGGCGGGCCGCCGCGAACCGTACGAGCCGACCGTACGAGCCGGCCGGTGCCGCCCGCCGGGCCGTGGCGGCGCGGGCTCACAGCCAGCCGCGCCGCGCCGCCTCCGCCCCGGCGCGGAACCGGCTCGTCGTGCCCAGCGCGGCCAGCAGCTCACCGACGCGCCTGCTGTACGTACGCGCCGATATGCCCAGCCGCGCCGCGGCCGTCTCGTCGGTCAGCCCGGCCAGCAGCGCGTCCAGCACCGGGCGCAGCCGCGGCGGCAGCGCGGCACCCTGCTGCCGGGCCTCGCCGATCTCCTCGCCCGCGTCCCACCAGGCGTGGTGCGTCCGCACCAGTGCCTGGACGATCACCGGGTCGCGGATCAGCAGCAGCCCGTTGCAGAGCAGCTCCAGGTCGAGCGGGATCGCGGCGACGGTCCGATCCACCACGATCATCTTGAACGGGATCGTGTGCGTCAGCCGCGCCCGTCCCGCCAGCCGCGCCACACCACCCGGGTCGACGGCCGTCAGCCGGGCCAGCGCGTGGCGCGGCACCACCTGCCGGACCGACCGGACCCGTTCGACGGCCGTCCGTACGCACGCGCCCGCCAGTTCCTGGAACGGCTCGGGGACGGGCCGCCGCAGCCCGACCGCCGGATCGTCGAAGGTGAGCAGCTCCCGGCGGGCCGACTCGGTCAACGCGGCGAGCGCGGCACAGATGTGGCGTGTGCCCGTCACCGGCTGGCCGGGCGAGCGCGGCGCCAGCGGGGGAGCCGCCCGCGCCGGGGCGATCTCACGGCCCCCCTCCCGTGCAGCCACCAGGCCCAGTACGGAGCCCTGGACGTTCGCCACGGCCGACCACCCCCGTCATCCCACGGTACACACGTACGCCACTCCATGTACTCATGTGACTGCATACGGTGACAAGGGTCGTTTTCCCCGATGGCGAGTCCAAGCCAAGCACCCCACCTCACGGCGGCGGAACACCCACGCTGAGCGGTTCACCCCCACGCGCCGCCCGGGCGGCGGCACACCCACCGTTCGGGTGAAGGGTGAACCGGTTCGCAGTACCGCGGATGGCGCCGGGCGGAACGGCGTGTCCGGATGGGACCGAGGCCGGCGAAGCGCGCCGCGCCGACGACCGATCCACACGAACGGATGACGACATCGCTATGCGTACGCACCGCTGGGCCGCGACGGCCCTCACCTGCCTCACCCTCTCCGGCATAGCCGCGGCCCCGGCACTCGCCGCCGACGCGCCGCCCACCGACTACGCGTTCCTGCGCACCTCCCACCAGGGCCACCTGACCGAGATCGCCGCCGGCCGGGACGCCCAGAAGAACGCCACCACCGCCTGCGTGAAGAAGGCCGGCGGCGTCCTCGAACGCGACCACACCAAGCTCGACGCCGCGACCCGCGCCCTGGCCGACAAGCTCGGCGTCGACCTGCCCGCCGCCCCGACGCCCGAGCAGCAGCGGATCCTCGCCGGACTGATGGCCAAGGCCGGCACCGGCGCCTACGACGCGGCCTGGCTGAAGGCCCAGGACGCCGCGCACACCAAGACCCTCGGCATGATCGACCACCAGATCGCCGAGGGGAAGGACGCCGAGGTCACGGCCGCCGCGAAGGCCGCCCGTCCGGTCGTCGCCCACCACCTGTCCATGGTCCGCGGCGGCACCTGCCACGAGCACACCGCGACCGTCCCCGACAGCATCCACGCCGGCAGCGGCGGCCAGGTCGCCCTCGCCGACGAGGGCGTGCCCGCGTTCGTCGCGGTACCGGCCATGGCCATCGGCGGGGTGCTCGTCGCGGGCGGCGCCTTCTGGGCCGCCGGGCGCATCCGCCGCAACGACATCCGCTGACGCGCGTGGGCGGCCACCTCCGGCTGACCGCCGAACCCGGCCCCGGCCGCCTCACGGCCTGGGCCGGACTCGCGGGCGCCGCCTCGGCGGCCCTGGCGCTGTTCCTCCCGGCGGCCACGCCGACCGCCCCGCCCGACGCGGGCACGGTGCCCTCCGGCGGCGGCGCGACGGCCCCGGCCGGGGCGGTCGCTCACTCCCCGCCGGTCACCCTGACCGTGCCGGGCCACGTCGGCCGCCTGCCCGTCGACCCGGTCACCGGCACCGGCGACGGCGCGCTGGACCTGCCGCCGTCCCCGTCGCGGATCGGCTGGTGGGTGCTCGGCGCCCGGCCGGGCGCGGCGGCGGGCACGCTGCTGCTCGCCGGCCACCTCGACTCGGCGGAGGAGGGGCCGGGCCCCTTCGAGGCGCTGCACTCCCTGCCGATCGGCGCGCTGGCACACGTGGCGGCGGCGGACGGCAGCCGCCACACGTACCGGATCGTGGCGCGCCGCACGTACCGGGCGGGCGCCCTGCCCGGCGACCTGTTCTCGGCGGAGGGCCGCCCCCGGCTGGCGCTGGTCACCTGCGCGGGCGCGTTCGACCCGGAGGAGCGGGTGTACGCCGAGAACCTCGTCCTGTACGGCGTGCCCGCCTGACACGGCGTTCTCTCCTGGCGCGGCGTGCCCGCCCGACACGGCGTTCCCTCCTGACACGACGTGCCCGCCCGTACGCGGACGGGCACGTACACGGACGGGCCCCGGGAGGCTTCCTCCCGGGGCCCGTCGTGCTTCCGGAGCCCGTCCCCGCCCCGGCGCCCACCGAGGGCGCCGGGGCGGGGGAACGGGCCCGAAGGGCTAGCCGAAGGTGCGGCCGAACTGGCCGCCCGCGGCGGGCAGGCCGTCCGTGCCCGGCTTGTACGTCGTCGCCGCGGCGGCGGCACCGGTGCGGCCACCGGTCGCGTTGCCCCACGGCAGGGCGTACGCGGCGCCGTACGGGGCGGCGGCGGGCACGCCGACGTACAGCCGCGTCGCCGAAGCGCCCAGGTACGTGCCGACGGCGTGGTTGGCGGTCGGGGTGCCGCCGAGGCCGGAGGCGTCGCCCGCCTGGATCCAGTGGTCGTGCGCACCGGCCGCGCCGAACGGGTAGAACGTCTGGACCGCGCCGGCACCGGCGACGGAGCCGAGGGCCTCGCCGGGGATGCCGACCGCGAGCACGAGCGTCGACGGGGAGACGACGGCGCGCGGCGCGGTGTTGGCCAGGACGACCTTGGTGCCGAACTTGTCGCCCGCCTCGACGGCGCCCGCCACGTCGGTGGCCTCCTGCTGGATGCTGGAGACCTGGGTGACCGCGCCGGCCGCGGTCACGCGGAGGACGTGGACGGCGCCGGCGTCGGCCTTGTTGGCGGTGTCGACCGTCAGGTCCTCGCCGGGCGTGCCGATGGCGATGATCGAGTCGGTCGCGGTGGCCGCGCCGGACGGGCGGTACGCGACGGCGGCGAGGGAGGAGCCGAACTGGTCGCCCGGCTCGGCGCCGCCGCTGACCACGTCGGCGTCCTGGTCGAAGCCGAGGACCGGCGTCAGGACCTTGTCGGCGTTCAGGGCGTGCTTGAGGATCTGCACGCCGCCGGCGTCCTTCTCGGTGCCGATGGCCTCGCCGGGGCTGCCGATCACCAGGTGGTTCGCGGAGCCGGCGAGGGAGGCGCCGAAGCGGTCGTTCGCCTCGGGGTCGCCCGCGTAGCCGGCCTTCTCCTGGTTGGCGACGACGTTGACGCTGCCGCGCACGTAGATGGCGCTGCCCGCGTTGGCGACGGTGCCGAGGTCCTCGCCCGGGACGCCGATCAGCAGGTACGGCTCGCCCTCGGCGGTGTGGCCGGCGGCGACGGCGTGGCCGAAGCGGTCGCCCGCCTCGGAGGCCGAGCCCTTGATCACGGGGATGTCGCCGAGGCCCTGGACGTGGTCGACGGCGGCCTGGCCGGTGCCGATGCCGCCCTTGGCGCCGTACAGGATCTGGACGGAGCCGGCGTCCGCGTTGGTGGTGGTGCCGACGGTGATGTCCTCGGCGGGGACGCCGACGACGAGGTCGGTGCAGCCGTCCTCGTTGTGGTCGAAGGTGGCGAGGCTCTCGCCGTACCAGTCGCTGGCCTCGGCGCCGCCGGGCACGTACGCCTGGTCCTGGTTCAGCTCGACGGTGCCCTTGCCGTCGCCGTACACGACGCGGATGACACCGGCGTTGGTGTCGCCGCCGACGGTGGCCTTCGGATCGCCGATGGCGACGTCCTCGGCGCCGTCGCAGTTGAAGTCGGTGAAGCGGGGCGCGGCGAGCTTCGCGTCGATCCAGGAGCGCAGGTCGTCGACGCGGGTGTTGACGGCGGCGGTGCTGGTGACGGCGGTGTCGATGCCGAAGCAGCCGGCCTGGGCGGAGCGGCTGTTGACGGCGACGAGCTGGGCCTGGCCGTCGACCACGCGCAGGGCGGGGCCGCCCGTGTCGCCCATGCAGACGGACACGCCGTCCTTGCCGGTGAGGTTGACGTCGCTCGCGCTCACCGCGTCGACGGTGAAGGAGCCGCTGTGCAGCTTGAGGGGCGCCCACTCGGTCTTCGTGCGGCCGTAGCCGGCGACCTTCAGCTCCTCGCCGGCGGCGGCCGGGGTGGCGCTGACGGCGACGGGCGCGACGGTGGTGACGGGACGGTTCAGGCGGACGAGCGCCGCGTCACGGGAGGGGTGGGCGACGACCTCGACGACGTTGCGGACCACACCGGCGGTGGTGGTGAGGTCCGTACGGCCGATGGTGGCGGTGGTCTTCAGCTTCGGGGAGCCCGCGGGCACGGCGAGGCTGACGGCCGGGTCGTCGGCGAAGCAACTGGCCGCGGTGAGGATCCACTCGCGGTCGACGAGGGCGCCGGAGCAGGCGCGCTGGCCGTCGCCGATGTCGAGCCGCGCGGTGAAGGCGAGGGAGCCCTCCGCTTCGGCGGTGCCGGTGACGGCGGTGGCCGGCACCGCCAGGGGCGCGGCTATCAGGGCCGCGGTGAGTGCGGCCAGCCCGGCGGAACGGGCGAGGTGTGCACGATGCATGACCGTTTCCTTGGTGAGGGTGGCGGGGTACCGGCGGCCGGGTGGGGCGTGCCGGGACCCGGGACGGGGGAAGGCGCTACTTGCTGGTGACGATCTCCAGCAGCATGTGGTCGCGGCCCTCGGGGTCCGCGCTCTCGCCGACCGGCGTCCAGGTGTTCTTGGGGACCTCGAAGGACTTCTCCTCGTTGTCCACGGTCATCGTGACGTCGGCGTTGTAGGCGTTGCCCTTGACGCCGTACACCGCGGGGATCTCCAGGCTCAGGTAGCCCTGGTTGCCCGTGACGCGGAAGCAGATCTTCTCCTTGCTGCGCGCCCAGACCTCGAGGAGGGTCGGATCACCGCAGGTCGCCAGGGTGATGTGGCCGTCGCCGCGCTTCAGCTTGATGCCCTGCTCGGCGAGGATCTTGTCGGCCTGCGGGTAGTTGAAGTCCTCCACCGCGTAACCCGGCGCCTCGTCGGCGACGGGGGCGACGGACTGCGTTCCCGCGCCACCGGTCGTGGTGACGGCGAGAACAGCGGTTCCGGCGACCGCTCCCGCGACGAGCAGACGAGAGATGAACTTCATGGGAGTCTCGTTTCCTGTTCCATGAGATGAGAAAGGCGCATGGGACGGGTCCATGCGCGGACGCGCCCGGGTCAAGGGCGCGCGGACGGACCGGAAGAGCGAAGCGCGGCGACGGAGGGCGCTTCGGACCTTTCACAGGAAGGGCGCTTCGGACCTTTCACCGATGGATCGTCAACTCCCCCCGTTACGACAGCCACACTCCGGCTCCCCAGATCGGATTGGCGTGATCATTGTTATCACTTCCCCTGACCCGCACAAGAGTTCGCATCCGGTGCCGGCGGTGGCCCCGGGAGAGGGGAAGCGGCCGACAGGAGGAGGCGGTTCCGGGGGCACCGGTCGGGCCCCGGCGGCAACGGTCGCGTAACGGTGGAGGACGGGTGGGGGGCGGCCCTCCGCGGTGGAGGCCGTCTCCTGGACCTTCGTCGTGCACGCGGAGGAACCCCTCCCCGGTGAGCTCCCCGGCGGTCTCCCGAAGGGCTCCGCGCCCGGGCGCGTGCCGTTGCGCGGGAAGTGCCCCGGCAGTGCGTATAACGATCACCACGTGGGGAACTTCGGGCTGGGCCGACGTGAGGAGGAGACCCATGGCGGGTCCCGGGCAGCACACCGACACCGGTGCGGAGACGGTCGACGTGGTCGTCGTCGGCATGGGGGTGGGCGGCGAGCACGTCGCCGGACGCCTGGCCGAGGCCGGCCTGGACGTCGTCGGCGTGGAGGCCGAGCTGGTGGGCGGGGAGTGCCCGTACTGGGCGTGCGTACCGAGCAAGATGATGATCCGCGCGGGCAACCTGCTCGCCGAGGCCCGCCGCGTCCCCGGCATGGCCGGGCGGACGGAGGTCGCCGCGGACTTCGCGCCCGTCGCGGCCCGCATCCGCGACGAGGCGACCGACGACTGGGACGACGAGGCGGCCGTGGACCGCTTCACCGGCAAGGGCGGTCGGTTCCTGCGCGGCCGGGCGCGCCTCACCGGGCCGGGGCGCGTCGACGTCGACGGGCGGGTGTTCACCGCCCGGCGGGGCGTGGTCCTCGCCACCGGCAGCCGTCCGCGGATCCCGCCCGTGCCGGGCCTCGACGAGGTGCCGTACTGGACGAACCGCGGCGCCGTCTCCGCGAAGGAGGCCCCGCCGTCACTGCTCGTCCTCGGCGGCGGGCCCATCGGCGCCGAGCTCGCGCAGGCGTACGCCCGGTTCGGCACGGCCGTCACCGTCGTCGAGGCGGCCGAACGGCTGCTGCCCTCGGAGGAGCCCGAGGCGGGCGCGCTCGTCGCGGACGTGTTCCGCGCGGAGGGCATCGAGGTACGGGCCGGGGCGCGGGCCGTCGGCGTACGGCACGAGGACGGGACGTTCCGCCTCACCCTGGACGGCGGCGAGGAACTGACCGCCCGGCACCTGCTCGTGGCGACGGGCCGCCGCGCCGCGCTGTCCGACCTGGGCGTCGAGCACATCGGCCTCGACCCCGGCGCCAAGGCCCTCGACGTGGACGGGCGGATGCGCGCGGCGGACCGCGTGTGGGCGGTCGGCGACGTCACCGGGCACGGGGCGTTCACCCACGTCGCCATGTACCAGGGCGAGCTGGCCGCGCGGGACATCCTCGGCGACCCCGGCCCGGACGCCGACTACCGGGCGCTGCCCCGCGTCACGTTCACCGACCCGGAGGTCGGCGCGGTCGGCCTCACCGAGCGGGCCGCCCGCGAACGCGGCATCACGGTGCGCACCGGGCTGGCGCAGGTGCCGTCGTCGACGCGCGGCTGGATCCACAAGGCGGGCAACGAGGGCCTGGTCAAGCTCGTCGCGGACGCCGACCGGGGCGTCCTCGTCGGCGCGACCTCCGCCGGCCCGGCGGGCGGCGAGGTCCTGTACGGGCTGGCGGTCGCCGTCCACGCCGAGGTTCCGCTGGAGCGGCTGCGGCACATGATGTTCGCGTACCCGACCTTCCACCGGACGGTGGAACAGGCCCTCCAGGACCTCGGCTGAGCTTTTCTTGGGGTTCTTGGGGGTCCCGGGGCGAGCCCGCTGGCCGCTCGCAGCGGCCGATGGGAGCCCGGAGGAACGGCGCCGGGGCCGGGGAGAAGGATAGGCCCGAAGAACGCCTCGCCGAACGCGAGCCGCCATCACTTCCCCCGCCGCCCCTTGACCAGCACGGCCACCGGCAACGTGGCCACCAGCGGAGTGACCACCGGTGGCACGGCCGCCCCGCCGCGCCCACGTCCGTACCCGGCAGCTCGCCGGCGGACGGCCCTCAGCCGATACGGGGGCTGCGGCGCTCCACGAGGACGGTGTCGCGCCAGCGGCCGTGGTGGCGGCCGACGCGTTCCCGGGTGCCGACGACCCGGAAACCGGCGCGCTCGTGGAGGGCGAGGCTCGCCGTGTTCTCGGGGAAGACGCCGGACTGGACGGTCCAGATCCCGGCCGCCTCGGTGGAGTCGACGAGGGCGGCGAGGAGCGCGGAGGCGACGCCCCGCCCGCGCGCGTCGGGGTGGACGTACACCGAGTGCTCGACGACCCCGGTGTACGCGCACCGGTCGGAGACCTTCGCCGCCGCGACCCAGCCGAGGACGCGGCCGGTCCCGTCGACGGCGGCGAAGCGGTGCTCGGGCAGCTTGGCCGCGTCGAACTCCGCCCAGGTCGGGGCGGTGGTCTCGAAGGTGGCGTCGCCCTCGTCGATGCCGGCCTGGTAGATCGCGAGGACCTCGTCCGCGTGGTCGGCGGTGAGCGGCACGACGGTGACGGCTCGGGTGGCGGGGGTGTTCACGGGGGGAGCCTCCCTGGCGGAAGTCGTGGGCCGGCGAAGGCCACGGGCTGGTGAAGCCCACGGGCTGGTGAAGGCCGCGCGTCCGGCTTCAGTTGCCGCGCGGCGCGTACATGATCACGGCCATCCCGGCGAGGCACACCAGGGCGCCGGTGATGTCGTAGCGGTCGGGGCGGTAGCCGTCGGCGACCATGCCCCAGGCGATCGACCCCGCGACGAAGACGCCCCCGTACGCGGCGAGGATGCGGCCGAAGTGGGCGTCGTGCTGCCAGGTCGCGACCACCCCGTACAGGCCGAGGGCGACGACGCCGGCGCCGACCCAGATCCATCCCCGGTGCTCGCGGATGCCCTGCCAGACGAGCCAGGCGCCGCCGATCTCGAAGAGGGCCGCGACGGCGAACAGGGCGACGGAACGAGCGACGGTCATGCCGACCGACCCTACCGGCGGCGCGACGCGCCACCGCCGTCAGCCGGGAGATGGTGTCGTGACGCGGCCACCTCGTGCCGGAGGACTCGCCTGGACGCGCGACCGACCTCCCGGAACGCTTGGGAAGACTCGTACCCCACGGTCCTGGGCGCGCGATAGCGTCGGCGGTGGAACTCGTCAGGGAAGGGACGGCCACCAGATGCCGCACAGTACTGTCACTGCCGACGGGCACGAGCAGCGCGGCCTGATCCTCGACTTCGCCGGGGTACTCACCGCCGGCCCCGGCGCCGTCCACCGTGAATGGTGCGTGTCCGAAGGACTGGAGCCGGGAGCGTGGCGTGCCGCCCTCAACGACCATCCCGAAGGACGGCGTCTGTACGCGGCTCTGGAGATCGGCGAGCTCGGGCAGGCCGAGTGGAACGAGGGCACGGCCGCCCTGCTGGGCGAGCACGTGGATCCGGTGAACCTGATGGGACGGGCCTGGGCCGAGGTGCCACCGGCACGTCGGATGATCGCTCTGGCGCGTGCCGCGCGGGCCGCCGGCCACCGGCTCGCGCTCCTGTCCAACAGCTTCGGCCTCGATCCGTTCAACCCGTACGAGCACGTCGGCATCTGGGACTTGTTCGACGTGCACGTCGTCTCCGAGCTGGAGGGGTTGGCGAAGCCGGATCCGGCGATCTACCGCCTGGCCCTGGAGCGGATCGGGTTGCCCGCCGAGCGGTGCGTGTTCGTGGACGACCGTGAGAAGAACCTGCCGCCGGCCGCCGAGCTGGGCATCACGACCGTTCACGTGACCGACGAGGACACGGCCGTGGCCGAGTTGGAGGCTCTCCTCGGCGTCACGGCTGTGCTCACTGTCTGAGCCCCACTGCCGTCCGATCGAAGGCGGTCCGCTGCGGCGTCGCCGCCAGTACTGTCCGCGTGGGGCCCGTCACGCGGAGGTCCTGGAGGACGCGGTGGTCGGAGCACACCACCTCTGAGCGCTTGAAGGTGCTGCGCGGCACGACGACGCAGGAGCGGCTGGCGGAGGCCGCCGGTGTGTCCGTCGGCGTGGTCCGCAAGCTCGAACGCGGCGGGACGGCTTCCCTTCCCTCCCTGCTGTCGGTCGTGGACGCGCTCGGTACGGACATCGCCGCGCTCCTCGGGCAGCAGGCGCCGCGCCGGTCCACGGACGGTGGCGAGCGGGCCGCGCCGCCTCTGGTCTCCGGACGTCCCGACGTCGACCAGGGCCCAGTCGTACGTGTGGTCGGGCAGGGACGACACGCCACGCGGCAACTGTGGGAAGCATGACGGCAAGGACGATCCGGGCGTGATCGCCGGTTCACCCCGGATGACGATGTGTCCCCCCGGACCGGCAGGGGGACCGACCCTGAAGCCTCGGGGCGCTTTCGGGCCGAACGATCGCCGGAGCCCGCCCCTGACCGGCCCCAACCGGACGGTTCCAGCCATCCGCAGCGCTGTCCCCGACACTCCCGCCCCTGGCCGGAAAACGACCCCGATCAGCAAAAAGACCCTCCCAGAGGAGGGTCCCGCTCTTGCGCCCCCGGCAGGACTCGAACCTGCGGCCAAGTGCTTAGAAGGCACCTGCTCTATCCACTGAGCTACGGGGGCCGGTGGTGCGGCCTTGTGGCCTCTGGAGCCCGGGAGGGTGGTCCGTGACCTTGCCGGGGACAAGGATAGGGCTCCGATCGCCTTGGCCCGGTCGCTTCACCTGCGTGGCACGATGTGGAGGTTCGGTGAAGCGAACCCGATAATCGCAGGCAGGTGCGATTCCTGCAGCGCTTTTCACGCCTCGTGGCTCGGGTGTTGTGCACTCGTTATGCCTGCGCCCCACTCATCCCCTCTGTCCCCATGTGAGACCGGCGCGCAGAGAGGGTCATACGCTTCAAAAAGATCCTGAAATTGGGCATTCTTCACATGTGGTGACCTTGGACGTACGGCCTCAGCTCCTCGACGCACTCTCCGCCCTGCGCGACCGTGTCGCCGCCGTGCGCCTTCCCCTGCCCGTCCCGGGTGCTCCCAGGGCCCGGCAGACGCGGGCCGAGCTGCTGTCCCAGCTCGACGACTACTTGGTCCCCCGGCTCGTGGATCCCGAAGCGCCGCTCCTCGCCGTCGTCGGCGGATCGACCGGCGCCGGCAAGTCCACTCTCGTCAACTCCCTTGTCGGGCGCCCCGTCAGCGAAGCGGGCGTCCTGCGGCCCACCACCCGCGTCCCGGTGCTCGTCTGTCATCCCGACGACCTCCACTGGTTCTCCGGAACCCGCGTCCTGCCCCGCTTCACCCGCGTCTGGAGCGCACCCGGCGAGGACGGCGACGAGGATCCCGAAGGCCGCGCCCTGCGCGTCGAGACCGCCGACGCCCTGCCCCGCGGGCTCGCCCTCCTCGACGCGCCCGACATCGACTCCCTCGTCGTCGGCAGCCGGGAGGTGGCCGCCGAACTGATCTGCGCCGCCGACATCTGGGTGATGGTCACGACCGCCTCCCGGTACGCCGACGCCGTCCCCTGGCAGCTGCTCCGCACGGCCAAGGAGTACGACGCCACCCTCGCCATCGTCCTCGACCGGGTCCCGCACCAGGTGATCGGCGAGGTGTCCCGCCAGTACGAGGCGCTCCTCGTCCGGGCCGGGCTCGGCGCCGTACCCCGGTTCACCATCCCGGAGCTGCCCGAGTCGGCGGGCGGCGGCAGCGGTCTGCTGCCCGACACCGCCGTCGCCTCCCTCCGCGCCTGGCTCACCCACCGCGCCCAGGACCCCGACGCCCGTCGGCAGACCGTCTGCCGCACCGCCAACGGCGTCCTCGGCTCCCTCCGCGTGCGCATGCCGGAACTCGCCGGCGCCGTCGCCGCCCAGTGCGCCGCCGCCCTGCGGCTCACGGGCGCCGTCGAGGCGGCGTACGGGCGGGAAGGCGACCGGGTGCGGCGCGAACTGCGGCGCGGTGCCGTCCTGTCGGGCGACGCCCGCGCCCGCTGGCGTGCCCACCCCCACGACTGCACCCCCGCCGAACTGCTCGACGCCCTCACCGAGTCCTTCGGCGCCCTCCTCCACTGCGCCGTCGCCGCCGCCGACGAGCACCTGCGGGAGGCGTGGCGGTGCGAACCGGCTGCCTCCGTCTTCGGCGCCGTCCCCGTCGGGCGCGACCGGGAGGCGGGGGAGCGCGTGGGCATGGCCGTGCGCCGCTGGCGCCGCGTCCTGGAGGAACTGGCCGAGGACGAGGCGCGGCGCGCCGAGCGCTCCCCCGCGCCCGACTCCGACACGGTGGCCGCGCTGCTGGCCGTGACCCTCCTCGGCGGGCGCCGCGCGCGCGGGGCGGGGGAGCGGCTCGCGGAGCTGATCGGGGCCCAGGGCACCCTCCGCCTCCGCGACAGGGGCGCGGAGCTGATCGACGCGTACGTCGACCGCGTCCTCCAGGAGGAGCGCGACCGGCGCATGGCACCGATCGACGCGTTCGGCGTCACCCCGGAACCGCAGGCCGAGCTCATCGCCGCACTGTCCGTACTGCAGAAGGAGAGGTGACGGCGGGTGAGCGCCGTGGAGCAGAAGTGGGACGACGGGCTGATCGCCCGCCGTGTTGTCGCCGGTCGGACCACCGAGGCGGCGAACGGCGGCTCCGGCAGGACCGGCGGTTCCGGCAGGTACGGCGGCCCCGGCAGGTACGGCGGACGCGACGGCGGATACGGCGGGCGTGACGGGCGAGGCGACGGAGGCAGGGGCGGCGACGGTGGCAGGGGTGGCGGCGACGGCTCCGCGCCCCCCGGGGGCGTCTACGCGGCAGCCCTCAAGGAGCGCCTCGACGCCCTGCGCGACCTCCTGGGCCTCTCCGCCACCCGCCTCGACCCGCGGACCGTCGCCGAGGCGGGCCGGGTCCTCGACGAGGCCGCCGCCCGCCAGCGGCTCTCCCTCCGCCACACCGTCGTCGCCATCGCCGGCGCCACGGGAAGCGGGAAGTCAACTTTGATCAACGCGCTCGCAGGGGTCCCGATTTCGGAGACCGGCCTCAGGCGCCCCACCACCGCCGCGCCCATCGCCTGTGCCTGGTCCGAGGGCGCCGCCGGCCTCCTGGACCGGCTCGGCATCCCCGGCCGGTTGCGGCGCAGGCCCCTCGCGGGCGGCGACGGTGACGACGCCCTGCGCGGGCTCGTCCTCGTCGACCTGCCCGACCACGACTCGGCGCTCACCGCCCACCGCGACCAGGTCGACCGCGTCCTCGGCCTCGTCGACGCGGTCATCTGGGTCGTCGACCCGGAGAAGTACGCCGACGCAGCCCTCCACGAGCGGTACCTGCGGCCGCTCGCCACCCACGCCGAGGTCACCTTCGTCGTCCTCAACCAGATCGACCGGCTCCCCGGCGACGCCGCCCACCTGGTCCTCGACGACCTGCGCCGGCTCCTCGACGAGGACGGCGTGGCCCTCGGCGAGCACGGCGAACCCGGCGCCACCGTCCTCGCCCTGTCCGCCCTGACCGGCGAGGGGGTTGCCGAACTGCGCGACGTGCTCGGCGCGTTCGTCCGGGACCACCACGCCGCCACGCGCCGCCTGTCCGCCGACGTCGACGCGGCCGCGGCCCGGCTGCGCCCCGTCTACGTGGGGGAGGGGCGGCCCGGGCTCGGCGAGCGGTCCCGCGAGGACTTCACCGCCCGGCTCGCCGTCGCCGTCGGCGCCGCCGCGGCGGGCGAGGCCGCCGAACGCGCGTGGCGGCGCAACGCCGGACGGGCCTGCGGCACCCCGTGGCTGCGGCTGTGGCGCTGGTACGAGGGGCTGCGCAACCCCGGCGGCGGGAGCGGCGAGCCCGTCCGGACCGCGCCGCCCGAGGAGGAGCCGACGGCCCGGCAGTGCGTCGAGCACGCCGTCCGCGTCGTCGCCGAGGAGGCCGCACGGGGACTGCCCGCGCCGTGGGCGCAGGCCGTCCGGGAGGCGGCGGCGCGCGGCGCGCGGGGTCTGCCCGAGGCGCTGGACAAACTGGCCGCGGACGCCCGCGCGCCGAAGGAGGGAAAACGGCCGCCCCGCCCCGCCTGGTGGCCGGTGGCCGTCCTCGCCCAGGCGTCCATGACGCTGGTCCAGGTGTTCGGCGCGCTGTGGCTGGTGGGCCAGATCGTCGGCGTGCTGGAGCCGGGCCTGATGCCGCCGGCGCTGGTCATGCTCGCCGGGATCGTGGGCGGTCCGCTCGTCGAGTGGGCGTGCGTGGTGGCGGCGCGGGGGCCGGCGCGCCGGTACGGGCAGGAGGTCGAGCGGCGGCTGCACGAGGCGGCCGCGGGGTGCGGCCGGGCCATGGTGCTCGACCCGATCGCGACGGAGCTGATGCGGTACCGGGAGGTGCGCGAGCAGTACGCGACCGTGTCGGGCGGCCGGACCCCGACCGGGTGACGGAGTTGTCCACAAACGCCGTCACCGTCCACAGGGCCGGGCGGGATCCGCCGGACGCGGCCACCATGGGAGGGACGGGCGACGCGGGGGAGCGCCGCCGGACGGGGAGGAGCAGGCGTCATGAACGACACTCTGGTGACAATCGTGGGGAACGTGGCGACCCACGTGGAGTACCGGGAGACCCCGACGGGCGGGGTGGCGAGGTTCCGCTTGGCCGCCACGACCCGCCGCTGGGACCGGGAGCGGTCGGCGTGGGCCGACGGGCACACCAGCTTCTACACGGTGAACGCGTGGCGACAGCTCGGCGCGAACCTGGCCGCGTCGGTGACGGTGGGTGAGCCGCTGGTGGTGCACGGCAGGTTGCGGGTCCGCGAGGAGCCCACGGGCGGGCGGGACGGTCAGCGCAGGACGTTCGTCGACATCGACGCGGTGGCCGCCGGCCACGACCTGACCCGCGGCACGGCGGCTTTCCGCCGGGGCGGCGGGAGACGGGAACCTGAACGCACCATGACGGAACGGCAGGACGGGACGCCGACACGCGACCTGGAGTCGGCGGTGACCTGAGATGGCCTCGACACGCCGCCCATACCGCCCCGAACGGGACATGAGGTGACGTCACTTCGTCGGCCCCTGACCGGAAAACGCGCTGACCATGCCTGGTTCACGGTAACGATTTCGATTCGGAATGGTTGAGCGGGGGCCTCAGGAGGGACGGACCCTTCCCGCCTCTCTAGGATTCCGGTACTCACGGGGCACTTGAGTCATCAGGCGAATCCCACCCCCCACGTGTCGCGCGACGTGTCCCACGCCGCGCGCGCGTCGACGGGGACTCGCCCAGAGGGGAAATCTGTGTTTGCTGCGTTTTCTGTCCAGAGGCGGGAGCGGCTCGGCCGCCGGCTCGCCGCCGCGGTCCTGACCTCCGGTCTGATCGCGGGAGGCTCCATAGCCGGGGCGGCCGTGGCCGCCGCCGACGAGAGCCCCCAGCACCAGGGCGGCGCCTCCGCCACCCTCAACGGCCTCACCACCTACGACGACGCCGTCCTCACGCTCAACGGCGAGAAGAAGGAACTGCCCGCCGGTCTCTTCGAGATGGCCGTCGACGGGGGTGGCACGCTCAAGACGTACTGCATCGACGTCCACAACCCGACCCAGCAGAAGGCCAAGTACCTCGAGACCTCCTGGGACCAGACCTCGCTCGGCCACAACGAGGAGGCCGGCAAGATCCTCTGGATCCTGAAGAACTCCTACCCGCAGGTCGACGACCTGGCGGGCCTGGCCGAGAAGGCCGGCGCCGGGACCCTGACCAAGGAGACCGCCGCCGCCGGCACGCAGGTCGCGATCTGGCGGTACTCGGACGGCGTGGACGTCGAGGCCGTCGACCCGGCCGCCGAGAAGCTCGCGGACTGGCTGGAGGAGAAGGCCCAGAACCTCCAGGAGCCCAAGGCGTCCCTGGTCCTGGAGCCGAACGCGGTCTCCGGCAAGGCCGGCGGCAAGCTGGGCCCGATCACCGTCCGCACCAACGCCGAGCGCGCCACCGTGACGGCCCCGGACGCCGCGGGCGTCAAGGTCACCGACAAGGACGGCACGCCGGTCACCGAGGCCAAGGACGGCACGGAGCTGTACGTCGACGTGCCCGCCGGCACCCCCGACGGCACCGCGGCGTTCAACGTCCAGGCCAGCACGTCCGTCTCCGTGGGCCGCGCCTTCGCCAGCCTCTCCAAGAGCCAGACGCAGATCCTCGCCGGCTCCAGCGAGTCGACCGTCTCCGCGACCGGCACCGCCACCTGGGCGAAGAAGGGCGCCATCCCGGCCCTGACCGCCGAGAAGAACTGCGCCAAGGGCGGCGTCGACGTCACCGCGAAGAACGAGGGCGACGAGGCCTTCACCTTCGAGCTGGCGAACCAGAAGGTCGAGATCGGCGCCGGCGAGTCGAAGACCGTCACCGTCCCGGTCGCCGAGGACCAGGCGTACGACTTCACCATCGCGCTGCCCGGCGGCGAGACGAAGACGTTCAAGGGCGTCCTCGACTGCAAGACCAGCAGCGACACCACCACCCCGCCGGCCGCGGGCGGCGACGAGCCGAGCTCCGCGCCGAGCCCGCAGTCCGGCGGCACCACCTCCGGTACGACCTCGGGCGGCACGACCGGCGGTGAGACCACCGGTGGCACCACCGGCGACCTCGCCGAGACCGGCGCCTCCAACGCCACGCCGATGATCGCCGGCATCGCCGTCGCGTTCGTCCTGCTGGGCGGTGGCGCGGTCTTCCTCCTGCGCAAGAAGAAGGGCGCCGCGGCCGGTCAGTGACCTCGCGGCACCTCGTAGGGGCGGTCCCGGACGCACACCACGCCCGGGACCGCCCCCCTTTTTTCTCCGCCCCTCCCGCCCCGCCAGTCATCCGCCCCGGCCCACAGGCTGCCCGCTCCGGCCCACCGGCCGCCGCCCCGGCCCACCGGCCCGCCGAAGCGGACGCCGCTGGGACCGGCCCGCCTGTTCGCCTCATCCCTCCCCACCGCCACTCGCGCCGGGAGGAGCGAGCGGCGCGGGTGCGGGATTCCGGCCGTCCGAGCTGCGTACCCCGGGTGCGCCTGGGTGGTCGCTGGGCCGTGAGGGGGTCGCCAATGGTCACCCCTGCTCACCGATGGCCACTTGATCAACCTTGAGAGGGCCCGCTTCCCGCCTAGGTCAGGCGCCTCCCACCTACTCGTTTTCGTCTGGGGGTGGCGGTCAGGCAAGATGGGGTGTTTCTTGCGAATCCGGAGTAGAAAGGGGCCCCTGACCTGCGGGGGAGCCGTCCATCAGGGGCCGTCGTGGGGCCGTGGGCCGTCTGTGGGCCGTCAGGCCGCCAGGGGGACGTCCGAAGCGCGTCCGAAGACCGCAGACACCGCCGCCCGTGTCCTCTGCTCGCTGCTCGGCATCAGGTGCGTGTAGATCCGGAGCGTGAATCCCGGGTCCGAGTGCCCGAGGTACACGCTCAGGGCCTTGATGCTCTCGCCTCCGTCCAGGAGCACCGAGGCGTAGAAGTGCCGCAGTGCGTGCATCCCGTCGTCCGGTGCGGCAGCGTATCGCTTGCCTGGCTCTCGGGGCGGGATGACGCCAGCGGACGCCAGGGCTGGCTTCCAGACGTAGTCATCGAAGTAGCTGCGCCAGATGGCATTGCCCACGGTGCTCGTGAAGACGAGCTGGCGGGCCACCAGCGGCCCATCCGGAGTCTTCCAAGGCAACTTCACCTCGACGGCAGGAAAGCGCTCCATATGGGCGCCTAGAGCCTCGGCGGTCACCGGGCTCAGCGGCACGTCACGGAGCTTGCCACGCTTGGGCGGAGCGAACACGAGCGTGCCGCCTACGCGCTTGACCTGCTGCCGGACGTGGAGCCACCCGGAGGTGAAGCCGATGTTCTCCCTGTCCAGGCCGAAGATTTCGCCCTGTCGTAAACCACAGCCTCCGCCCACGTCCACTGTGGCGGCGTAGCGGTCGGGCAGCCCGGCCCGGACGGCGAACACGCGTTCCTCGGGCCACGGCTGGACTCGCCGGGGGTCCGGCTCCGGAGCTTTGACTGACTGGGCATGGCACGGATTCGACCGGATCACTCCGTCGTCTACCGCCGCGTTGAACAGGGACGACACCGAATCGTAGATGGCTCGCCGGTACGTTGCATTGGGAAGCGACACCGTGAGCTTGCTCAGCCAGGCACGTACGTGCTCCGGCTTGAACGACCCCATGGGGCGGGTGCCCAGGTGCGGAACGGCATGAAGACGGATCCGCCTCCTCACCGCCTCCTGACTGACGGCGTCTGTCGTCAAGCCGCCGAGCCACTTCTCGGCGTACTCCCGGAAGGTGATCCGCCCGGCCTTCGGGTCGAAGAACCGCCCCGAGTCCATGTCAGCCTGGATCCGAGTGAGCCACTTCTCAGCCCGGCCCTTCTCCCGGTCGGGAAAACTCTGTGATTGCTCAGTGCCATCAGGGCCGATGTAGCGGGCGCGGTAGCGCATGCCGATGCCGTAGCGGTCGGTCTTCACTCGGCGAGGCTTGCCGTCTGGGCCGGGCTCGGTCTTGTACCAGCGGTCTTGGATGTGGCCAGCCATGTGGGCTGTGGGTCCTTTCGCTGCGCGGGAAGGCCCGTGCCGCCCCTGGGCGCGGGGCGGCACGGGCCGACGGGTTGGTGTGGTCAGGCGGCCGTGTCGAGGGCGCTCTGCTGGGTGACCCAGGCACGGACGGCGGCGGGGTCGTAGCGGACGTGGCGACCGACACGGAAGCCGGGCGGGCCGGTGCGCTGCTTGCGCCAGTGGTAGACGGTCTCCTTCGGCACCTCGAACATCGCGGCGATGTCCTCGGGGGTGAGGTAGCGGTCAGGAAGACCGTCTCGGAGTGTGGCCATGGGGTCGGGTTCAGGCTTCACGGGCGCTCCGAAGGTTGGGTGACGCGACTCCGGGCTGTGGAGTGCGTGCCTGTCCGAGGTGGGGATTTCTGCGTCACTGCGTCATCAGCGTCACTTTTGGTGTCTGACCTGCGGTTTTTCGGTGACGCAGGGAGCGGCGGTCTGTGTCACCGGTGACGGAGCCGTCCGTCACGGGGTGACGCAGGTGACGAAGGGTGACGCAGAGATTCGGCCTCTGCGTCACCCTTGTCAGTGCAGGTGAGGACCGGTTTCCGGGACCCCGGTGACGCAGGTGACGCAGCGTCTTCCTACTTAGGAAAAAGCGGGGTCTGTGTTCTGTTGTTGCGCGCCTTCAAACGTGAATGGGGAGCCCTTTGGACGGCGGCAAGCCGCCGAAGAGCAAGAGGAGCACCCGCGCGCGGGCCGGGGGGTGCTCCTCTTGTCTGTGCGGTCGGGCCCGCGTGGGTCAGAACGCCTGCTGCTGCTCGTCGTGCGCGGGCTTGGGGCGGGCGATCTCGATGTAGCGGGCGCTGTTCTTGCGGCCCCAGTCGACGAGGACGCCGCGGGCGGCGAGGACGGGCTGGAGGCGCTTGAGGCGGTCGGAGAGGACCTTTCCGGTGGTGGGCCATCCCTTGGGCAGGGGCCGGAACTCCCCCTCGCCGGTGTAGAGCTGGGTCAGGCCGTGCAGCCACTCCGCAGACGTCATCCGGACCTCGGTGCCCGGCTCGATCTCGGCAGCGCGCTTGAGGACGGTCTGGGCGAGCAGGTCGCCCTCGATGACGTCGTCGTTGAGGTCGTCCAGGCTGGCCCGGTAGGCGTCCAGGGCCCCGAAGTTCCGGGCAGCGTCGAGCTGCGCGCACAGGTGGGCGAAGTCGGCCATCCGCAGATCGGTGGGGATGTCGGCCTGGGCGGCGCGGACCTCCACGGCCAGGTCGAGGATGGAACCGAGGATGACGGGCAGCGCCTGGGCGAACTCCGCCCACAGCTCCGCCTCGGTCCGCCGCACCCTCGGCCGCTCCAGGCGGAGGGGAAGGAGGCGTTCGGCGAGGTCGGGGCGGATCACGCCGACGTCGATACCGGTCAGCAGCATCGGGCGGCGGTAGCGGGCCCGGACGACGTCGCCGTCGGTGAACAGGGCGCGCTTGATGTTCTCGGCGCCGGTGACGATGCAGCACATCAGGTCCGACAGGTCGGGTCCGAGGTGGGAGAGGTTGTCCAGGCCGGTGACCCAGCCCGCGGCGACGGCGGTGATCAGGTTCTCCTCGTCCTTCGGCGCGCGGCGCAGGTCGCCGCTCATGCCCTCGATGATCCGCACGAGCATCTTCCCGGCGGTCGACTTGCCCGCGCCCTGCGGGCCGGTGAGGAACGGGGCGGGGACCGGGACGTCGGGGCCCAGGCAGCCGACCAGCCACGCGAGGGCCAGGCTCTCGGCGCGGGCGTCGGAGAAGTTGCACAGCCGCATGAGCAGGTCGACGCCCTTGCCGTTCGTGTCCTTCACCGGGAGCGGGAGTTCGCCGGTGAGCTGGGTGCGGCGCCAGCACACCTCGCGCGGGTCGGGGACGGTGATGTCCCAGCCGGTGGGGTGAATGCGGACGGACTTGCCGTCGTCGCGGCCCAGGTCCAGCCAGGTCGCCCCGTCGAAGCCGGGGGCGACGCGGATGTGGACGGGCTGGACGTCCTCGGTGAGCGCGAGTGCTTCGATCAAGTCGAGTGCCTCCTTCAAGGCGGTTCCGTTGAAGACGCCGAGCCCGTCGCGAAACAGGCCGACCATGAGTTCCTGCCGGTGACTGCCGGTCGTGCCCTGCGAGCGGATCGGGCGGGCGACGGGGTGGCCGTTGCGCTGGGCGTAGACCGTGCCGTCGACGGTGCGGAAGTACCGGAAGTGCGCTTGCGCGTAGTCGGTGATGACCTCGCGGGCCGGGTTCTTCTCGTCCTCGGACACGGCTCACATCCCCAGAGCCGTCAGGGCGTTGGCCCACGCGTCCGTGCAGTGCCGCGCGGTCTCGCCCTTGGCCTGCGCGGCGGCGAACAGGCGCGCCATGTGCGCCTCGGTGAGGCAGCCGCACCGGCCGTGCGTGGACAGCACCGCCAGGAACGTCCGGTAGACCGTGGCGTGGACGGCGCTGCGGGCCTCGGTGATGCGCTGCTCCGCCATGGCGATCCCACGCTCCAGGAAGACGGGCGTACGGTGCGGGCACGCCCCGCCCCCGCCCGGCACCGACGCCACGACGGGGCGGGGCCGGACCACGGCGGGCGCCTTGTCGACCAGTGCCCGGACGGCCGCGGGCAGGTGGGTCGTGGTGCCGGTTCCGGGCCCGAGGTAGCGGGCGTAGGACATGGTCGACTTGATGTCCACGCCGGGCCGCACCGCGTTGCGGGACTCCATGGCGCCCCGGTAGATCCAGTGCTCCCCGCGCGTCGTCGGCACGGTCCGGGTGGCGGGCAGGTGCTCGCGGGCCCAGACGACCGCGTCCGTGTCGTCCAGGTCGACCACGGTCACCCCGGCGCCGCCGGGGTGGTAGGCGATGGCGGCCGCGCGCCGCCACACGGCCGTCCAGGCGGGCGAGCCGATGACGGCGGGGTCGGTGGTGGCGGCGGCCCAGCCGTGGCACGGCCTCGGGCACGTGCAGGGGCCGGGGGTCTTCATGTTCGGCCGCCCGCCGCACGCGTTGCCGGTGCAGGCGCGGCAGTTGCCGAACGGGACCTTCCCGGCCCGCAGCGGCAGCACCGGCACCCCGGCGTCGGCCAGCGCCAGGGCGACGGGCAGGTGACCGGCGCGGGCATCTCGCCGGATCAGGGTGGCATGGGTCATGCTGGGTGAACCTCCAGTTCGGTGGAACGTGCTGGGAGTGAGGGCGGCCCCGGCTTTGCCGAGACGGGGGCCGCCCTCGTGCTGTTACTGGTCGGTGGTGCGGTGGGTCGCGGTGATGTAGAGGCGGACGCGGTCGGGGTCGCGGGTGGGGTACTGGCGGGCCGGGCCGGTGGTGAACGCCTTCGCGAGCGGTCGCATGCTGTGGGCGTCTCCAAGGGCGGATGCGGAATGGCGTCTCGTGGGTGTTCAGGGAGGCGGGAGCACCCCCTCGTCGGGTGTTGGGGTAGGGGGTTTCGGGCGTGTGAGCTGGGGTGCCTCCCTGCCTCCCTGGTAGACCGTTTGGGCAGGTCAGTGCCAGGGAGGCGGTGCAGGGAGCCGTTCAGGGAGTTCTCCCTTCCTCCCTGACCGGTGCGGGGGGCGCTTCCCTACTACTGGGCGGCGGAAGCGGAACCGTCGTTGGTCCGGTTGGCGAGGGCTCGGGCGACGCGGTCGCGGCCGACGACCATGCGGCCGTCGGACTTGTAGGGCTCGGCTCCGGTGCCCTCCAGCACCCGCTTGAGGTCGCCGTTCGTCCATGACCCGTACGCCTTGGGGTTGGTGGTGGCCAGCCGCTGGAGCACGTCCTGCGTGAGCACCCGCGGGGCGGTGCCGATCACGTGGGCGATGTCCGCGAGCGGGTCAACGTCCTCGCCGGTGTCGATCACCCGCAGGGTGGTGACCCCGTCGCGCAAGGCCCGCGCCCGGGCAGCGACCTCGGCCGCGGCCTCGGTGTCGATGTAGTGCGTCCGCACGGTGATGGACGCCTGCCCGGCCGGGATGTCGATCCCGTCGGAGGCGACCACCAGCGTGCCCTTGTCCAGGCCCTGGCGCAGCAGGTGCGGGGCGGCGCCGCCGTCCACGGCCTTGTCGCCCAGCGCCATGCGGGCCTGCGACTCGGTACCGAGGGCGAGGGAGGCGCGGGTGTGGGCGCCTTCCCGGACGAGCTTGGGGAGGTTCTGGTCGGTGGGGTCCTGCGTGCCCTGCCACAGCAGCACGTTGACCGCGCGTCCCTGGTTGTGGATCTTCCGTGCCGCCATGAAGTACCGGGAGGTGGCCTTGGAGCCGCCGTAGGAGCGCTTCTCCTCGTCCACGGCCGGGCACATGAACGCGACCTGCGCCTCATCCACCAGGACGATGAGCGGAGGGAAGGCGGTGCCGGGAGGGGCGGTCAGGCGCCGCTCCATCTCCGTGACCCCGGACTCCACCATCTCGGTGGCCTGGATGACGTGGTCATCGGTGGGGCCCTGGATGAGGACGGTGGCGATCCCGTCGAACATCGCCCAGTCCCCCGCGCCCTTCAGGTCCGCGATCCGGAACTCCACGCTCGGATCGAGCGCCAGCCACAGGGCGAGCGCACGGACGGCGGCGGTCTTGCCCTGGTTCGACAGGCCCGTGACCAGCATGTGCCGCTGATACAGACTCAAGGCGGCGGCATCCCCGCGCAGGTCCTGGCCCCACGGCGCCTTGCCCTTCTTGTAGTCGGCCCGCAGGTCAGGGTCGAGAACCAGGGGGGAGGGGCCGATGGGCTGGTCCAGGGCGCCGGAGTCCGCGATCCACAGCCGCACGGTGCGGGCTGCGGTCGGGATGGTGATGAACACCTCGTGCTCATGCCGGGCCAGGTTCTCCGCGAGCTTCCGGCGCCTGCCCTGCACCTCCTGCGTCGAGACGCCGGAGGGCAGGGTGACGTCGACC
>NZ_JAWCTQ010000064.1:0-30261 GCF_032423885.1 Streptomyces tamarix
GCGCCGGCGCCGCCGGACGCGCGCAGGGGGGTGGCCCCGGGGCGTCCGCCGCGGCCCCTCCCCCTTGCGCTTGCCGCGTCAGTCCCGGCGGAGGCCGGGCTTCAGGTCCTTGAAGCGGGCCAGCAGTCCGTTGACGAACGACGGCGACTCGTCCGTGGAGAACTCCTTGGCGAGCTGGACGGCCTCGTCGATGGCCACCGCGTCCGGCGTGGCGTCGACCCAGACCAGCTCGTACGCGCCGAGGCGCAGGATGTTCCGGTCGACGACCGGCATCCGGTCGAGCGTCCAGCCCACCGCGTAGGTGGCGATGAGCTCGTCGATGCGCCCGGCGTACTTCGCGTACCCCTCCACGAGCTCCATCGTGTACTCGTTGACCGGCGGCTGCCGGTCGTCGGACCGGGCGTGCCGGATCCAGTCCGCGAGGACCTCCTGCACGGACACGCCGCGCTGGTCGGCCTCGAAGAGGATCTGGAAGGCGCGCTTGCGGGCCTTGTTGCGGGCAGCCACGGTTAGCTGTTCACCCGGCCGAGGTAGTCGCTCGTGCGGGTGTCGACCTTGATCTTCTCACCGGTGGTGATGAAGAGGGGGACCTGGATCTGGTGGCCGGTCTCCAGCGTCGCGGGCTTGGTGCCGCCGGTGGAGCGGTCGCCCTGGACACCGGGCTCGGTCTCGGCGATGGTCAGCTCGACGGCGGCGGGCAGCTCGACGTACAGCACCTCGCCCTCGTGGGTGGCGACGGTGGCGGTGAAGCCCTCGACCAGGAAGTTCGCGGCGTCACCGACGGCGGAGCGGGAGACGTGGAGCTGGTCGTACGTCTGCATGTCCATGAAGACGAAGTACTCGCCGTCCATGTACGAGAACTGCATGTCACGGCGGTCGACGGTGGCCGTCTCGACCTTGACACCGGCGTTGAAGGTCTTGTCGACGATCTTCCCGGAGAGCACGTTCTTGAGCTTGGTGCGCACGAAGGCCGGGCCCTTGCCGGGCTTGACGTGCTGGAACTCGACGACGGACCAGAGCTGGTCGTTGTCGAGCTTGAGCACCATGCCGTTCTTGAGGTCGTTCGTGGTGGCCACGGTTGCGGAATCTCCTGGACTGACGCTGGTGGACGACCGAGGAAGGCACGGTACGCGCTAGAGCGCGAGCAGCTCCTTGGTCGTGATGGTGAGTAGCTCGGGTCCGCCGTCCGCCTCCTGGCGTACGACGAGCGTGTCATCGATCCGGACTCCGCCCCGTCCCGGGAGGTGGACCCCTGGTTCGACGGTGACCGGCACGCAAGCGTCCAGTTTACCCATCGCCGAGGGGGACAAGTGCGGGTCCTCCTCGATTTCGAGGCCCACCCCGTGCCCGAGGGACGGCGCGAGGCCGTCGCCGTGGCCCGCGGCGTCGAGGAGCTGGCGGGCGGCCCGGTCGACGTCACGGCAGGCGGTGCCGGGGGCGAGCGCCTCGCGCGCGGCGCGCTGCGCGGCGAAGACGAGGTCGTACAGCTCGATCTGCCAGTCGGCGGGCGTCGTGCCGATGACGAACGTACGGCCGATCTCGCAGCGGTACCCGCGGTAGCTGGCGCCCAGGCAGACGGAGAGGAAGTCGCCCTCCTCGACGCGGCGGTCGGAGGGGCGGTGGCGGCCCCGGCCGGAGTGCGGGCCGGTGGCGACGGAGGTGGGGAAGGCGGGGCCGTCGGCGCCGTGGTCGACGAGGCGCCGCTCCAGCTCCAGGGCGAGGTGGCGTTCGGTGCGGCCGACGAGGATGGACTCCAGGAGCTCGCCGAGGGCCTGGTCGGTGATCTCGGCGGCGATGCGCAGGCAGGTGATCTCCTCGTCGTCCTTGACGAGGCGCTCCTGTTCGACGGAGGTCCCGAGGTCGTCGAGGCGCAGGTGAGGTGCGGCGGAGCCGATGGCGCGGTACCGGGCGACGCTCAGGTGCCGCTCCTCCACCGCGAGGGTGTCGGCGCCGGCCTGGCGCGCGAGGCCGGCGGCGGCGACGGCGGGGTCGCCGCCGGAGGGCGGGAGGACGGTGAGCCGCAGCGCCTCGTCGACGCGCCCTTCGACGGGGTCGCCGGTGGGGGCGTGGGGACAGAGGAGCACCTCGTCGTCCCCGGTCCCGTCCCCGCCGAGCAGCAGGACGGCGCCGGGCGGTGAAGCGCCCGTGAGGTAGCGGACGTTGGCGGGGCGGGAGACCAGCGCCGCCGCAGATCCGGCCGCCGCGCACCGGTCGCGCAGCCGCCCTCGGCGGTCCGCATACACCTGGGACATGACCCGAGCGTACGAGCGAATCCGCGGCCCGGCAGTTCCAGGGCGTCCGAGCGGGGCGCGGGTCCGGTCACCAGGTGGGCGGGCTCGTCAGGGAACGGGCCAGGACCTCGTCGAGGACGCGGGCCGTCGTCTCCACGTCGTAGTTCGAGTTGTCGATGATCGGCAGGCCCGAGGCGTGCCAGCCGGCCATGCGGCCGTGGATGCCCGCGACCTCCTCGTCGGAGAGGCGCCGGTTGCCGCTGCGCTCGGCGTTGCGCTCCAGGACGATCTCCAGTCCGGGGAGCAGGACCACGGGCAGCAGACCCGGGCCGACGTGCCGCTTCCAACCGCCGAGGCCCACGACCGGGCGGTCCGGGAAGACCGCGTCGTCGAGGATGCAGGAGATGCCGTTCGCCAGGAAGTTCCGCGCGGCGAAGCCGCAGGTGCGGCGGGCCAGCCGGTACTGGGCCTCGGACTGGTCGTTCCATCCCGACTGCGGGTCGGCGAACCCGGCGCACACCCATTCGCGCACGTCGTCGAGGCTGATGTGGGCGGTCGGCACGCGGCGGTGGTGCGCCCAGTACCGGGCGACGGTCGTCTTCCCGGCCCCCGCGGGCCCGATGAGGAGGACGGCGAGGGTGGCGGTGCCCGTACCGGGGGTCGGGCCCGCTCCCGGCTCGGCGGCCGGCGGGGCCGTGACCGGGGCCACCGGCGGCAGGTGGATGTGACCCGTCGTGTCGCGCGGGGGCGGCGGCGGGGCGTGGTGCGGGGCCGGCCAGGCCAGGCCGGGCGTCTGCGGCACGGGCGGCGGGGCCTGCGGCGGCATCGGCCGCCCGTGCGACGCCTGCCCCCCGGGCGCGTGCGGGGGCGGGCCCTGCGGCGCCGGGGCGTGCGGGGGCGGCGGGGGCGGGCCGGGGTGGTGTGCCTGCTGGGGCCACCCGGCCGCCGCGTTCCCCGGCTGGTGGGGCGGCGGCAGCGGGGCCCCCACTGCGTGCTGCATCCGGTGCCACTCCGTCTCGTACGACTGACGCTGCTGAGCGGGCGGCCGTTCGCCGGCGCGCCGTTATCGAACCGTACCCTCCCGGCCCGTCAGACGGTGAACGGCCCGGGAGGGTTCCGGAAGGGCCACCGGCCCGTCAGTCCGTCAACTCGTCGGCCAGGGCGCGCAGCGCGAGCCGGTACGACCCGATGCCGAACCCCGCGACCGTCCCCGTGGCGACCGCCGCGACGACCGAGGTGTGCCGGAACTCCTCGCGGGCGTACGGGTTCGAGATGTGCACCTCGATCAGCGGCGCCGTGCGCTGGGCGGCCGCGTCCCGCAGCGCGTACGAGTAGTGCGTGAAGGCACCCGGGTTCAAAACGACCGGAATCGAGCGGTCGGCCGCCTCGTGCAGCCAGCGGACCAGCTCGCCCTCGTCGTTCGTCTCCCGCACCTCGACGTCGAAGCCGAGCTCCTTGCCGAGCGACCGGCAGGTCTCCACCAGGCCGGCGTAGGAGGTGGCGCCGTACACGTCGGGTTCGCGCGAGCCGAGCCGGCCGAGGTTCGGCCCGTTCAGGACGTACACCGTGCGGACGTCGCCGCGCGTGCGGTCCTTCACGCCGACACCTCCCCGTACGCCGCGAGCAGCACGGCCGGGTCGGGTCCCTCCAGGACGGTCGGCTTGGCCAGTCCGTCGAGGACGATGAAGCGCAGCAGGTTGCCGCGGGACTTCTTGTCGACCTTCATCGTCTCCAGCAGCTTCGGCCACTGGTCGCCGCGGTACGTCAGCGGCAGCCCGACCGACTCCAGGACCGTGCGGTGCCGGTCGGCGGTCGCGTCGTCGAGGCGTCCGGCGAGCCGGCCCAGCTCGGCGGCGAAGACCATGCCGACGGACACGGCCGCGCCGTGCCGCCACTTGTACCGCTCGTTCTTCTCGATCGCGTGGGCGAGGGTGTGGCCGTAGTTGAGGATCTCGCGGAGCCCGGACTCCTTCAGGTCGGAGGAGACGACCTCCGCCTTGACCTTGATGGAGCGGACGATCAGCTCGGCCGTGTGCGGCCCGGCGGGCGTGCGGGCGGCGGCCGGGTCGGACTCGACGAGGTCGAGGATCACCGGGTCGGCGATGAAACCGGCCTTGATGACCTCGGCGAGGCCGCTGACGTAGTCGTGGACGGGCAGCGAGTCCAGCGCGGCCAGGTCGCACAGGACGCCGGCGGGCGGGTGGAACGCGCCGACGAGGTTCTTGCCCTCGGCGGTGTTGATGCCGGTCTTCCCGCCGACCGCCGCGTCGACCATGGCGAGGACGGTCGTCGGCACGGCGATCCAGCGCACCCCGCGCAGCCAGGTCGCCGCGACGAACCCGGCGAGGTCCGTGGTGGCGCCGCCGCCCACGCCGACGATCACGTCGGTGCGGGTGAAGCCGGTCTGGCCGAGCGCCTTCCAGCAGTACGCGGCGACCTCGGCGGTCTTCGCCTCCTCCGCGTTCGGCACCTGGATGGCGACGGCCTCGTACCCCTGGGAGGCGAGGTCCTCGCGCAGCGCCTCACCGGTCTCGGCGAGCGCCTCGGGGTGGATCACGGCGACGCGCCTGGCCCGGTCGCCGACGAGCCCGGCCAGTTCGCCGAGCAGCTGCCGGCCGACCAGTACGTCGTACGGCTCCGAACCGGCGCTGGCGCCGACGTGGATACGGGTAACGGGCATGTCGGTCACGTGTCCTCCTGGCCGGGCGTCGGGGAGCCGGCGGCGTCGGCCGCCGAGGGCCCGGTGCCCGGGGAATGCGAGAGCTCCAGTGCGTCGAGGACCGCGTCGGCGACCTCGTCGGGGGTGCGGTCGTCGGTGGCGACGACGACGCGCGCGACTTCGGTGTACAGGTGGCGGCGGGCCTCCATCAGCTCGCGCCAGCGGCGGCGCGGGTTGACGGCCAGCAGCGGCCGGGCCGCGCCCAGGCCGACGCGCCGGACGGCCTCCTCGACCTCCATCGACAGGTAGGCGACGGGCAGCCCGGCCAGCAGGGCGCGGGTGCCGTCGTCGAGGACGGCGCCCCCGCCGAGGGCGAGGACGCCGGTGTGCTCGGCGAGGGCGGCGCGGACGGCGGCCCGCTCCAGCTCGCGGAAGCGCGGCTCGCCGTCCTCGACGAAGATGTCGGAGATCTCCCGGCCCTCGGCGGCGACGATGTCGGCGTCCGTGTCCCGGTAGGGCACGCCCAGGCGCTCGGCGAGGAGCGTGCCCACGGTGGACTTGCCGGACCCCATCGGCCCGACGAGGACGATCAACGGGCCGCTGCTCACCGGATGTGCAGGTGGTCGAGGTAGGAGCGGACGTTGCGGCGGGTCTCGGCGACGCTGTCGCCGCCGAACTTCTCCGCGACGGCGTCCGCCAGGACGAGCGCGACCATCGCCTCGGCGACGATCCCGGCCGCGGGCACCGCGCACACGTCGGAGCGCTGGTGGTGCGCCTGCGCCGGCTCGCCCGTCACCACGTCGACGGTGCGCAGCGCGCGCGGCACGGTCGCGATGGGCTTCATCGCGGCCCGTACGCGCAGCAGCTCGCCGGTGGTGAGGCCTCCTTCCGTGCCGCCGGAGCGGCCGGAGGTGCGGCGGATGCCCTCGTCGGTGGTGACGATCTCGTCGTGGGCCCGGGATCCGGGGACGCGCGCCAGGTCGAAGCCGTCGCCGACCTCGACGCCCTTGATGGCCTGGATGCCCATGAGGGCGGCGGCGAGCCGGGCGTCGAGGCGCCGGTCCCAGTGGACGTGCGAGCCGAGGCCGACGGGCACGCCGTAGGCGAGGACCTCGACCACGCCGCCGAGCGTGTCGCCGTCCTTGTGGGCCTGGTCGATCTCGGCGACCATCGCCTTCGACGCGTCGGCGTCGAGGCAGCGCACCGGGTCGGCGTCGAGCCGCTCCACGTCGGCGGGCGTCGGGTAGACCCCGTAGGGCGCCTTGGCGGCGGCCAGCTCCACGACGTGGCTGACGATCTCGATGCCGGCGGTCTCCTTCAGGTACGACCGCGCGATGGCGCCGAGGGCGACGCGGGCGGCGGTCTCGCGGGCGCTGGCCCGCTCCAGGACCGGCCGGGCCTCGTCGAAGCCGTACTTCTGCATGCCGGCGAGGTCCGCGTGGCCGGGGCGGGGCCGGGTCAGCGGGGCGTTGCGGGCCAGTTCGGCGAGCTCGGCCGGGTCGACCGGGTCGGCCGCCATGACCTTCTCCCACTTGGGCCACTCGGTGTTGCCGACCATGACGGCGACCGGGGAGCCGAGGGTGAGGCCGTGCCGGACGCCGCCGAGGAAGGTGACCTCGTCCCGTTCGAACTTCATCCGCGCACCACGCCCGTAGCCCAGGCGCCGCCGGGCGAGGTGGTCCGCCACCATCTCCGTGGTGACCGGGACGCCGGCGGGAAGACCTTCCAGCGTCGCCACCAGCGCGGGACCATGGGACTCCCCCGCCGTAAGCCAGCGCAACCTGCTCAACGGTGCTCCTTCTCCTGGGGCCGGATCTGCGGACGGCCCGGCCCGGTACGCGGCCGGACCGGCCTCACCCCCGATCCTCCCACGGCCGGACGCCGGCCCGGCCGCCGTCCCAACTGTCGGACAGCGGCCCGGACGGCGGGAGCGGGTCAGGCGCCGACGGCTCCGAGGGCGCTCTCCCCGGCGGCGCGCATCGCCGCGAGGGGTGCCGGGGAGCGGCCGGTCATCTGCTCGACCTGGAGGACGGCCTGGTGGACGAGGAGGTCGAGGCCGCCGACGACCGCGCCGCCGCGCCCGGACCAGGCGGCCGCGAGGGGCGTGGGCCACGGGTCGTACAGCACGTCGAACAGCGTGCCGGGGCGTTCCGGTACGTACGGGGCGAGGGCGTCGGTGGCGCCGGCCGGCGTGGTCGCGACGACGAGGGGCGCGTCGAAGGCGCGGGCGGCGTCGGCCCAGTCGGCCGTGCGCAGGTCGACGCCCAGGCGCTCGCCCCAGCCGCGCATCTCCCCGGCGCGGGCCTCGCTGCGGACGTACGCGGTGACGGGTCCGGAGCAGATCCGGGCCAGGGCGGCGAGCGCGGACGAGGCGGTGGCCCCGGCGCCGAGGACCGCCGCGGCCTCGACCCTCTCCACGCCGCGTTCCCGCAGGGCGGCGACCATGCCGGGGATGTCGGTGTTGTCGCCGACGCGGCGGCCGTCGCCGGTGAGGACGACCGTGTTGACGGCCTCGACGGAGCGGGCGGTGTCGCTGATCCCGTCGAGCAGCGGGATGACCGCGCGCTTGAGCGGCATGGTGAGGGACAGGCCCGCCCAGGACGCGTCGAGCGTGTCGAGGAAGGCCGGCAGCCGGATCTCGTCGACCTCGAACCGGTCGTACGACCAGCCGGTGAGGCCCAGCTCGGCGTAGGCGGCCCGGTGCAGGACCGGGGAGAGCGAGTGGGCGATCGGCGACCCCAGGACCGCGGCCCTGCGGGTGTCAGCCCCCCTGGTTGTCATTGAACTTGTCCTTGAGTCTGAGGAATTCGTCGTGGGTCTTGGCGAATTCGGTCTTGTGCATGCCGTCGGTCGCCACGAAGTACATCCAGCCGTCCGACGTGGGGGCGAGCGCGGCCGCGAGCGCCTCCTTGCCGGGATTGCCGATCGGGCCGGGGGTGAGTCCCCTCTGGGTGTACGTGTTGTACGGGTCCTGGTTGCTGTTGATCTCGGACTCGCTGATCTGGATCTCGCTCTGGCCCTTCAGGTAGTTGAAGGCCGAGTCGAACTGGAGGAGCTGGTTCGTCTCGGTGTTGGTGGGCTTGAGCCGGTTGTAGACGACCTCGCTCATCTTGCGGAAGTCGTCCTCGGTCTTGCCCTCCGCCTGGACGAGGCTGGCGACGGTGACCAGCTCCCAGGGATTCTTCAGGCCGAGGGACCCGACCTTCGCCTCCAGGTCGAGCTTGCCGTACTCGGCGTTGGCGCGGGCGACCATCTTCCTCAGGACGTCCTCGGGCTTGTTGCCCTTGGCGACCGGGTAGTCGGCCGGGAAGAGGAAGCCCTCCAGCGGGTCCTTGACGTCGGGGTGGCCGGTCGCCCAGGCGGGCAGACCGAGGTTCTTCGCCTGGGCCTGGGCGACTTCCTCGGTGGTGCCGGGCGACAGTTCGAGGCGCTTGTCGATCTGCTCGTACACCCAGGCGTTGCGCTTGCCCTCGGGGATGATGAGGACGTTGCGGCTCTTGGGGCTGAGCATGGCCTCGACGGCGGCGGCTCCGGACATGCCCTTCTGCAGGGTGTAGAAGCCGGGCTGGATGGACAGGCCCTTGGGGTTCTTCTCCTGGGCGGTGACGAAGGCGTCGACGCTCTTGACGACACCCGCCTTCACCAGGATGCCGCCGATCTCGGCGCCGACCGCGTCCTTGGGCACCTCGACGGTGACGGTCTCGCCGGTGCCGGACCCGGTGAAGTCGGGCGCGGGGCCGAAGCGGTCCTGCCAGAACTGGTAGCCGAAGTAGCCGACGCCGCCCAGGCCGCCGGCGAGGACCAGGGCGACGAAGAGGCAGGCCACGCCGTTGCGGCTCTTGCGCTTCTTGGCCCGGCCGCGGCGGTCGCGGGCGTCGCGCCGCGATTCGGGCGGGCCGTCGTCGTGTCCGGTGTCCCGCGGATCGTCGGGTCCGGTGTCCCGCGGATCGTCACCGGAGCCGTCGTAGCCGCCGTCGTCACCGGAGCCGTCGTAGCCGCCGTCGTTGCCGGGACCGTCGTAGCCGCCGCCATCGGGACCGCCGTCGTCGCCGGGGTGCCGCTCCCGGTCGTCGGGGCGGGGGTCCCCGGCGGGGCCGCCGGGGAAGGGGCGGGGTTCTTCGCTCAGGGCCTCGGCCTGCCACGCCCCGCCCTGACCCTGACCGGGGTCGTGGCCGGGATGCGGGATCCGACCGTGCGGGTCCGGGTGGCGCCGGCCGGGGGGCTGCGGCGGCGGGTACGCCTCGGGGGTGCTGTACGGGTCGGCGCCCTGGCCGGTTCCGTACGGGTCGGCGGGCGGGGGCGTCCCGTACGGCATGGCGGCCTGCGGTCCGGTCCCGGTGTCCCAGCCGCCGTACTCCTGGCCGCCCGTTCCGTACTGCCGGCCGTCGTGACCCTGCTGGTACGGGTCCTGGTGACCGCCGCCGTACTGCGGCTGCTGGTGGTAGGCGTCTCCGGTCTGCTGGCCCCCCCATCCCTGGTCCCCGTACAGGGGGTCCTCGGGGTGCCAGGGCTGGGAGCCGGGGCTCCGGCCGTACTCAGTCATCGATCCCCAAACAGCCGCGAGGCGTCCGGTACGTCCGCCTCTACGTCGCACGGCGGCTGTTCGAACGCCACCGCATCGCGCGGAACGTTACCGTATCGCGATCAGATGACCACCTCGACGCTCTCGCCGGGCGGATTACCCGATACCCGTTCGGACTCAAGAGCGTTCTGAAGGATGATCACGGCGGCTGCCTGGTCGATGACGGACCGGCCCTTCTTCGCCTTCACCCCCGAGGCGCGCAGCCCCTGCGTCGCGGAGACGGTGGTCATCCGTTCGTCGACCAGCCGGACCGGCACGGGGGCGACGCCCCGGGCCAGTTCCTCGGCGAAGGCCCGGACCTTCCCGGCCGCCGGGCCCTCGCGCCCGCTGAGGGAGCGGGGCAGCCCGATGACGACCTCGATCGGCTCGTACTCCTCGACCAGTTGGCGCAGCCGCCGGTGGGCGGCCGGGACGTCCCGTCCCGGCACGGTCTCCACCGGCGTGGCGAGGACCCCGTCGGGGTCGCACGAGGCGACCCCGATCCGGGCGTCCCCGACGTCGACCGCCAGCCGGCGCCCGCGTCGCATCCCGCCCATCAGGCGGTCTCGACGACCAGGCGCTCGACGGCCTCGACGGCGGCGCCGATGGCCTCCGGGTTCTGGCCGCCGCCCTGGGCGACGTCCGGCTTGCCGCCACCGCCGCCGCCGAGCGTCTTGGCGGCGGTGCGGACCAGGTCGCCGGCCTTGAGGCCGCGCTCGCGGGCGGCCTCGTTGGTGGCGATCACGGTCAGCGGACGACCGCCCGCGGTGGTGAACAGGGCGACGACGGCCGGCCGGTCGCCGGGGATGCGGCCGCGCACGTCGAGGACGAGCCTGCGCAGGTCGTCGGCGCCGGTGCCGTCCGGGACCTGGCCGGTGACCAGGGCGACGCCGCGGACGTCCTTGGCGGATTCGGCGAGCCCGGCGGCGGCCTGGAGGACCTTCTCCGCGCGGAACTTCTCGATCTCCTTCTCGGCGTCCTTCAGCTTGGCGAGCATGCCGGAGATCTTCTCGGGCAGCTCCTCGGGACGGCCCTTGACCAGCTCCTGGAGCTGGGCGACGACCGTGTGCTCCCGGGCGAGGAAGTGGTAGGCGTCGACGCCGACGAGGGCCTCGATGCGGCGCACGCCGGAGCCGATGGAGGACTCGCCGAGCAGCTTCACCAGGCCGAGCTGGGCGGTGTTGTGGACGTGCGTGCCACCACAGAGCTCCTTGGAGAAGTCCCCGATGGTGACGACGCGGACCCGCTCGCCGTACTTCTCGCCGAACTCGGCGATGGCGCCCTGCCGCTTGGCCTCGTCGATCGGCATGACCTCGGCGTGCACGTCGAGCTCGCGGGCCAGCACCTCGTTGATCTTCTGCTCGACGTCCGTCATGACCGCCTGCGGCACGGCGGACGGCGAGCCGAAGTCGAAGCGGAAGCGGCCGGGCTGGTTCTCCGAACCGGCCTGGGCGGCCGTCGGGCCGAGGGCGTCGCGCAGCGCCTGGTGCGTGAGGTGCGTGGCGCTGTGGGCGCGGGCGATGGCGCGGCGGCGCCTGACGTCGATGGCGGCGTAGGCGGTGGCGCCCACGGTCACCTCGCCGACCTGGACCGATCCCTTGTGCACGGACACGCCGGGGACCGGCTGCTGGACGTCGCGCACCTCGATGACGGCGCCGCTGTGCAGCTTGATGCGGCCGGTGTCGGCGATCTGGCCGCCGCCCTCGGCGTAGAACGGGGTGCGGTCGAGGACGACCTCGACGTCGTCGCCCTCGGAGGCGGCCGGGGAGGGGACGCCGTTGACGAGGAGGCCGACGACCGTGGTCTCGCCCTCGGTGTTCGTGTAGCCGGTGAACTCGGTGGCGCCGGAGGTGTCGGCGATCTCGCGGTAGGCGGTGACGTCGGCGTGGCCGGTCTTCTTGGCCCTGGCGTCGGCCTTGGCGCGCTCCCGCTGCTCCTTCATCAGGCGGCGGAAGCCGTCCTCGTCCACGGAGAGGCCCTGCTCGGCGGCCATCTCCAGGGTGAGGTCGATGGGGAAGCCCCAGGTGTCGTGGAGCAGGAACGCCTTGTCGCCGGGGAGGACCTTGCCGCCGGTGGCCTTGGTCTCGGTGACGGCCGTGTCGAGGATGTTGGTGCCGGCCTTCAGCGTCTTGAGGAAGGCGGCCTCCTCGGCGAGGGCGACCGTCTCGATGCGCTTGCGGTCCGTCTCCAGCTCGGGGTACTGCTCGCCCATCGTGCGGATGACCGTGTCGACGAGCTGGCCGACGACCGGGCCGGTGGCGCCGAGGAGGCGCATGTTGCGGATGGCGCGGCGCATGATGCGGCGCAGGACGTAGCCGCGGCCCTCGTTGCCGGGGGTGACGCCGTCGCCGATGAGCATGACGGACGTGCGCATGTGGTCGGCGACCACGCGCAGGGAGACGTCGCTGTCCTGGGCCTGCCCGTAGCGGACACCGGTCAGCTCGGTGGCCTTGTCGATGACGACCTTCAGGGTGTCGGTCTCGTACATGTTCTGCACGCCCTGGAGGATCATCGCCAGGCGCTCCAGACCGAGGCCCGTGTCGATGTTCTTGCTCGGGAGGTCGCCGAGGATCGGGAAGTCCTCCTTGCCGGTGCCCTCGCCGCGCTCGTACTGCATGAAGACGAGGTTCCAGATCTCCACGTACCGCTCGTCGTTGACGGCCGGGCCGCCCTCGACGCCGAACTCGGGGCCGCGGTCGTAGTTGATCTCGGAGCAGGGGCCGCAGGGGCCGGGGACGCCCATGGACCAGAAGTTGTCCTTCTTGCCCAGGCGCTGGATGCGCTCGGCGGGGACGCCCACCACGTCGCGCCAGATCTGCTCGGCCTCGTCGTCGTCCTGGTAGACCGTGATCCAGAGCTTCTCCGGCTCCAGGCCGTAGCCGCCGTGCCCGACCGGGGTGGTGAGCAGCTCCCAGGCGAGCTTGATGGCGCCTTCCTTGAAGTAGTCGCCGAAGGAGAAGTTGCCGCACATCTGGAAGAACGTGCCGTGGCGAGTGGTCTTGCCGACCTCTTCGATGTCCGGCGTGCGCACGCACTTCTGGACGCTGGAGGCGCGCTGGTACGGCGGCTTCTCCTCACCCAGGAAGTACGGCTTGAACGGCACCATGCCGGCGTTGACCAGGAGCAGAGTCGGGTCGTCCGCGATGAGCGACGCCGAAGGCACGACGGTGTGCCCGCGCTCCTCGAAGAAGCTCAGCCAGCGGCGGCGGATTTCAGCCGACTCCATCAGTGGTCCTCATTCCGGTTGTACGGGTGGGTGGGGTACGGGTGCGGGTGGACGTGGTGGCCCGGGGCGGCCGGGCCGCCGCCCGGCCCGAGCGCCGTGCGGCGGGGGCCGGGGAGGGCCGGGTCGACCGGTGCGTCCAGCCCCAGTGCGTCTTCCAGCTCCGCCTCGCGCTGGAGCATTCCCGCGCGGACGTCGAGGGCGAAGTCCCTGAGCCGGTGGCCCGTCTCGATCGCCTTGTCGGCGGCCTGGGCGGCGAGGCTCTCGGGGGTGAGCTGCTTGAGCTTGCGGTTGACCTTGGTGGTGGCCCACACGCCGGCTGCCGCGCCGGCGGTGAACCAGAATGCCCGGCGGAACATGTGTCGCGTCAGCCTTTCCGGTTCCGGCCGCCGCGCGCCCTGGGCACCGTGCGGCCGACGATGACGGTGCGCCGCGACCGCTGCCGTTCGGCGGGCCGGTCGGTCTTGTCGCGGCTCAGCGCCCGGCGTACGCCGTAGCCGAACGCCGCGACCTTGACGAGGGGGCCGCCGAAGGTGGAGGCGACGGTCGTGGAGAGCGCGGACGCGTTGGAGGTGACCTCCTGGACGTCCGAGGCGATGGCGTCGACCCGGTCGAGCTGGGTCTGCGCGGAGCGCACGGTCGCGGAGGCGTCGGCCAGCAGGGGCACCGCCTGCTCGGTCACCTCCGCCACGAGCCGGGTGGTCGCCCTGAGCGTCTGGGCCAGCCTCACCAGCACCACGGCCAGGAAGGACACCAGGATCGCCCAGAAGACGGCCACCAGGATCCCGGCAACCTCTCCACCGGTCACTGCGCACCGCTCTCTGCTCGTCGAAACCCGTTGTGATTCGTTGTGATTCTCGGTACCTGAAAGTCGTCCTCCGAGCCTATCGCGCCCCTGGTGGCTTCCCGAACCGGATATGGCGCCGCCGGGCGGGGGCGGGCGCGGCCGATTGTACGGAGAGCATCGATCTCGGTACGCTCCGTGCCCTATGCGACGGAGCAATCTCCCGGCCGAACTGAACCGGTTCGTCGGGCGCGAGGCGGAACGTGCGGAACTGGACGGGCTGCTGTCGGAGTTCCGGCTCGTCACGGTGGCGGGCGTGGGAGGAGTGGGGAAGTCCCGGCTGGTGGTGAGTGCCGCGCGCGCGGCGCAGAAACGCTACTGCGACGGGGTGCGGCTGGCGGAGCTCGCGGGGTTGCGGGATCCGGGTCTGGTGGAGCACGCGCTGGTGGAGGCGCTGGGGTTGACGGACCGGACGAGCAGGCCGCCGCGCGAGGTGCTGGTCGACCACCTCGCGGACCGGAGCCTGCTGCTGGTCCTCGACGGGTTCGAGCACCTCGTGGACGCGTGCGCGGACCTGGTGCGGCGGCTGCTGCGCGGCGCGCCGGGGCTGGCGGTGCTGGCGGCGGGGCGGCGGCCGCTGCGGCTGGACGGCGAGGCGGTGATGCCGCTGCCGCCGATGTCGGACGAGGACGCGGTGCGGCTGTTCACGGACCGGGCGGTGGCGGCGTGGCCGGGGTTCCGCGCCGAGGAGGAGGGGGCGCCGGTGCGGGAGTTGTGCCGGCGGCTGGACGGGATCCCGCTGGCGCTGGAGCTGGCGGCGGGGCGGTTGCCCGCGTTGACGGTGGAGCAGGTGCTGAACCGGCTGGACGACCGGTTCCGGCTGCTGACGCGCGGGACGCGGGGGGCACCGGCGCGCCACCGGACGCTGCGGACGGCGATCGGCTGGAGCCATGAGCTGTGCACGCCGGAGGAGCGGCTGCTGTGGGCGCGCCTGTCGGTGTTCGCGGGCCCGTTCGACCTGGACGCGGCGGAGTACGTGTGCGGCGGCCCGGACCTGCCGGCGGACCGGGTGCTGGACGTGCTGGGCGAACTGATCTCCCAGTCGGTGGTGGTGCGGGAGGCGGACGCGGCGGGGTCGCGGTACCGGATGCTGGACACGGTGGCGGCGTACGGCGCGGAGTGGCTGGCGGCCCTGGGGGACGCGGAACGGGTGCGGCGGCGGCACCGGGACTGGTACATGGGGCTCGCGACCTGCTGGGAACTGGAGTGGTTCGGCCCGCGGCAGGCGGAGGTGGCGGCGTGCGCGGACGGCGCGCTGCCGAACCTGCGGGCGGCGCTGGAGCTGTGCTTGGAGGTGCCGGGCGAGGCCCACCTGGCGCAGCACATGGCGGGGACGCTGTGGTTCTACTGGGTGGGCTGCGGCCGGCTCGCCGAGGGACGGCACTGGCTGGACCGGGCCCTGGCGCCGGGGCCGGGGTCGGGGTCGGGGTCGGGTCACGAGGAGGCCCGGCTGAAGGCGCTGTGGGTGCTGGGGTACGTGGCGATCCTCCAGGGCGACACGGCGGCCGCGGTGCGGGCGCTGCACGAGTGCGGGGAGCGGGCCGCGCTCGGCCGGAACGCGCCGGCGCTGGCGTACACGACGCACCGCCTGGGCTGCCTGGCGCTGCTGTCGGACGACATGCCGCGCGCGCGGGAGCTGCTGGGCCGGGCCCTGTCGTCGTACCGGGGGCTGGGCGAGCTGAACAGCCAGGTCCTGATGGCGCAGGTGGAGCTGGCGATCACGAACGTGTTCCAGGGCGACCTGGAGTCGGCCGTGTCGCTGTGCGAGGACGTCCGGGAGGTCTGCGAGGAGCGCGGCGAGCGGTGGACGCGGGCGTACGCGCTGTACGTGCTGGCGTACGCGGCGTGGACGCGCGGGGACCACGGGGAGGCGCGGGAGCTGCTGGGCGAGTGCGTGACGATCGGCCACGCCTTCCACGACCTGGTGGGGCTGGTGCTGGCGATCGAGCTGCTGGCGCTGGTGACGGCGAGCGAGGGCGACCCGGCGGAGGCGGCGGTGCTGCAGGGGGCGGCGGGCGCCCTGTGGGAGGCGGTGGGGCCGCCGCTGTTCGGTTCGGCGTACTTCGGCGCGCCGAGGGCGCTGTGCGAGCGCCGGGCGCGCGAGGTGCTGGGCGGGGAGCGGTTCGGGGCGTACCTGGCGGAGGGCGGCCGGCTGTCGCTGGACGAGGCGGTGGCGCGGGCACTGGCGGGCCGGGAGCGGGGCGCGGCGTCGGCGGACCGGGCCCGGGAAGGGCAGGCGCCGGTCCCGGGAACGCGGAAGCCCGCCGACTCCCCCACCGGGAAGGGCGGGGAGGCGGCGGGCTGAGAACCGCTGCGGTGGTGCGGTACTGCGCCTGGGTCAGCGGGCGTAGTACTCGACGACGAGCTGCTCGTCGCAGATGACCGGGATCTCCTTGCGGTTCGGCTCGCGGTCGAGGCGGAAGGCCAGGGCCTTCAGGTTGACCTGCAGGTAGCGCGGGGTCTCACCCTCGGGGGCGAAGCCACCCTCGCGGGCGACCTGGAACAGCGTCTTGCTGCGCGAGCGCTCGCGGACCATGACGACGTCGTCGGGGCGGACGCGGAAGGACGGCTTGTCGACCTTCTGGCCGTTGACCTCGATGTGGCCGTGGACGACCATCTGGCGGGCCTGGTAGATGGTGCGGGCGATGCCCGAACGCAGGACCAGGGCGTCAAGGCGGCGCTCGAGCTCGACGACCAGCGCCTCGCCCGTCTTGCCCTCGGCCTTCTTCGCGCGGTCGTAGGCGCGGGCCATCTGGCGCTCGCTGATGTCGTACTGGGCGCGCAGGCGCTGCTTCTCGAGCAGACGGACCTTGTAGTCCGAGTTCTGCTTGCGGCCACGGCCGTGCTCACCCGGCGGGTACGGGCGGGCCTCGAAGTACTTGACGGCCTTCGGCGTCAGGGCGATGCCGAGCGCACGGGACTTCTTGACCTTGGGACGCGACTGGTTAGGCACGTTCTCCAGACCTCCGAAATAGGTTAGGTTAGGCTCACCTTACTCAAGGAGATCGCATGTCTCGCCCTGGGAACACCACGCGCATCACAGACAGCAGCACAAAGAACGATGCCTCTCAACAGGGCATCGATGTGACGGAGGTCCGATCAGCTCATGGTCAGCCGCGTCCCAGCGGGCTTGAAACCGCCCGGATGCCGTCAGCAGCCGAGCGCACACGAACTCTCCTACAGGGTACATGCTCCGCGGCACTGCTGATCCCGGGAGCGGTCGCCCCCCGCCCCGAGCAGCTCTCCCCCGACGCCCGCGTCCTGGGCCCCGACGGCGAGGTCCTCCTCCTCTACCCGTCCGACTCCCCCGCCGTGCGCGCCGCCGCCCGCGCCCGCGACGAGGAGCTGCCGGCCGTGCTGGAGCTCACCGACGTCGCCCCCGTCTCCGTCCCCCACCGCGTCCGTGGCCGCGCCTGGGTCTCCGGCCGGCTCACCGTCTCCCCCGACGCCGCCGAGCCCGGCCGCACCCTGCTCCGGCTGGAGGTCGAGGACCTGTACCTCGACGACCTGTGGGGCGCCGGGCCGGTCGACCCCGAGGAGTTCGCGCGGGCCGAGCCCGACCCCCTGCGCGGGTACGAGACCGAGCTGCTCCAGCACCTGGCGGCCGTCCACGACACCCAGATGCTCACCCTCACCGCGCTGCTCGGCGACCGCGCCGGCACCGGCCCCACCGCCGTGCGCCACGTGACGCCGCTGGCCCTGGACCGCTTCGGGCTGCGGGTGCGGTGCCGGGACGCCGAGCGCCGTACGTTCGACGCGCGCTTCGACTTCCCCGAGCCCGTGCGGAACGTCCACGGGCTGCGGCGCGCCATGCGCGCCCTCTTCGACGCGGCCGGCGACCAGGACCGCTAGGACGGCTGCCGCGGCGCGCCCGCCCCCTCGCCGCGCAGCCGCTCCCGCACCTTCTCCACCACGTCCGCGTACCGCGCCTCCGCGCCGTAGCGGGTCGGCTGGTAGTAGCGCCGCCCCCGTACGGCGTCCGGTGCGTACTGCTGGGCGGCGATCCCGCCCGGCACGTCGTGCGGGTACACGTACCCCTGCGCGTGGCCCAGCGCGGCCGCGCCCTTGTAGTGCCCGTCGCGCAGGTGCGCCGGGACCGGTCCGGCCAATCCCGCCCGCACGTCGGCCTGGGCGGCCTGGATGGCCAGCGTCGCCGCGTTGGACTTCGGGGCCAGGGCCAGCGCGATCGTGGCGTGGCTGAGCGTCAGCGCCGCCTCGGGGAAGCCGATCATCGCGACCGCCTGGGCCGCCGCCACCGCCGTGGGCAGCGCCGTCGGGTCCGCGAGCCCGATGTCCTCGCTCGCGGAGATCATCAGCCGGCGGGCGATGAACCGCGGGTCCTCCCCCGCCTCGATCATCCGCGCCAGGTAGTGCAGTGCCGCGTCCACGTCCGAGCCGCGGATCGACTTGATCAGCGCGCTCGCCACGTCGTAGTGCTGGTCGCCGTCCCGGTCGTACTTCACCGCGGCGCGGGCCACGGTCTCCTCCAGCGTGGCGAGCGTGATCTCCGGCTCGCCCTTGGCCAGGGCCGCCCCGGCCGCCGCCTCCAGCGCCGTCAGCGCCCGCCGCGCGTCACCGCCGGCGACGCGCAGCAGGTGCGCCTCCGCGTCCTTGGGCAGCGTGACCGCGCCGGCCAGGCCGCGCTCCTCGGTGAGCGCCCGCTCCAGCAGCCCGCGCAGGTCGTCGTCGGTGAGCGGCTCCAGCGTCAGCAGCAGGGAGCGGGAGAGCAGCGGGGAGATCACCGAGAAGTACGGGTTCTCCGTCGTCGCCGCGATGAGCGTGACCCAGCGGTTCTCGACGGCCGGCAGCAGCGAGTCCTGCTGGGCCTTGCTGAAACGGTGGATCTCGTCCAGGAACAGGACGGTCTCCTTGCCGAAGCCGCCGGCCGCGCGGCGGGCGCCGTCGATGACCGCGCGAACCTCCTTGACCCCGGCCGTGATCGCGGACAGCTCCACGAAGCGCTTGTCGGTGGCCTTGGAGACCACGTACGCCAGGGTCGTCTTGCCGATGCCGGGCGGACCCCACAGGATCACGGACGACGCCCCGGCCGGGCCGCCCCCGCCCTCACCGACCAGGCGGCGCAGCGGCGACCCGGGCTTCAGCAGGTGCCGCTGGCCGACGACCTCGTCCAGCGTGCGCGGACGCATCCGCACCGCGAGCGGGCTGCGCGACGGGTCCTTCTCCTGGCGGTCTTCGGCGGCGGCGGTAAAGAGGTCGGGCTCCACGCCATGAAGCCTATGCCAGCCCTCCGACAGCCCCGGCGGCCCCGGCGGGGTGCCGGGGCGGACCGGTCAGCCGAGCCAGAAGTCCCACCAGCGCGTCAGGACCAGCATCCCGATGATCCCGATGTGCAGCACCGGCAGGACCCAGGTGAACTCGTCGAGGAAGCGCCGCAGGCCGGCCGGCGCGGGCAGGACGCCGTTGCGGACGTTGTACGAGGTCACGTACCAGAACATCACGATCGTCGCGACCCAGGCGAGGCAGCACCACAGGCACAGCGCGTTGAGCACGTAGAGGGACTGGGTCATGAGCCAGGTGCAGAACCCGACGCCGAACAGCGTGCCCGCGTTGAGGCCCAGCCAGTACCAGCGGCGGTAGCGGGCGCCGGCGAGCAGGCCGACGCCGATGGCGACCACCATGCCGTACGTGACGAGGCCCAGCATCGGGTTCGGGAAGCCGAACACCGACGCCTGCTCGCTCTTCATGATCGGTCCGCACGCCACGATCGGGTTGAGGCTGCAGCCGGGGACGAAGGTGGGGTCCTCCAGGAGCTTGATCTTGTCGAGGGTGATGACCCACGCGGCCAGCAGCCCCGCCGCACCCGTGACGACCAGCATCCAGGCGAACGCCCGGCCGGCGCCGAGGGCGCGGGAGTCCGGGGAGGCGTCGTCAACCACTGCTTTCGTCGTCATACCAGCCGTTCCGTCGGTAGGGGGTGGGTGGGGGTGCCGGAGCAGTGGTCATTGTGCCGGACGGAGGCGCCCCTGCGCCGTTCGATGGACATAAGGAAGGGCGGGGCACCCGTCGCGGGCACCCCGCCCCCTCGGGAACGGGCCGTTCAGGCCGTCTTGGCCCGGAGCGCGTCCACGACCGCGTCGAGCGCGAGGGGCTCCTGCTCGCCGGACTCCAGGTCCTTGAGCTGGACCACGCCCTCTTCGAAGTCCCGGTCGCCGGCGATGAGCGCGTAACGGGCCCCCGAGCGGTTCGCCGCCTTCATGCCCGCCTTCATGCTCTTGCCGCCGTACGCCATGTCCGTGGCGACACCGGCCTTGCGGAGCTCCGTGACGAGTCCGAACAGGCGCCGCTTGGCGTCGTCGCCCAGGGCCACGGCGAAGACGTCCGTCGCGGCCGGGACGTCGAGCGCGATGCCCTCGGCCTCCAGCGCCAGGACCGTGCGGTCGACGCCGAGCGCCCAGCCGACGGACGGCAGGGCGGGGCCGCCGATCATCTCGGACAGGCCGTCGTAGCGGCCTCCGCCGCCCACCGCGGACTGCGAGCCGAGGCCGTCGTGGACGAACTCGAACGTGGTGCGGGTGTAGTAGTCGAGGCCGCGCACCAGCTTCGGGTCGTCCTCGAAGGCGACGCCCGCCGCCGTCAGCAGGGCGCGCACCTCCTCGTGGTACGCCTTGCACGCGTCGCACAGGTGGTCGCGCAGCAGCGGCGCGCCCACGAGTTGCTTCTGGACCTCGGCGCGCTTGTCGTCGAGGACGCGCAGCGGGTTGATCTCGATCCGGCGGCGGGTGTCCTCGTCCAGGTCGAGGCCGCGCAGGAAGCCCTGGAGGGCGTCGCGGTAGGCCGGGCGGCACTCCTTGTCGCCGAGCGAGTTCAGCAGGATGCGGAAGTTCCGCAGCCCCAGCGAGCGGTACGCCTGGTCGGCCAGGATGATCAGCTCGGCGTCCAGCGCGGGGTCCTCGGCGCCGATCGCCTCGGCACCGACCTGGGAGAAGTGGCGGTAGCGGCCCTTCTGGGGGCGCTCGTAGCGGTAGTAGGAGCCGGAGTACCAGAGCTTGACCGGGAGGTTGCCGCCCTTGTGCAGGTTCGCCTCCAGGGCGGCGCGCAGCACGGACGCGGTGCCCTCGGGACGCAGGGCCAGCCTGTCGCCGCCCTTGGTCTCGAAGGCGTACATCTCCTTCGTGACGATGTCGGTGGACTCGCCGACGCCGCGCGCGAACAGCTCGACGTTCTCGAAGCCGGGGGTCTCGATGTAGCCGTACCCCGAGTTCCTCAGCGGCGCGGCGATGGCCTCGCGGACCGCCAGGTAGGTCGCCGAGTCGGGCGGCAGCAGGTCGTACGTGCCCTTGGGGGCCTGGAAAGCACTCACGGAAGTTCTCTCGTCACATTCCTCGTCGGGGAGCCGCGGGGCTCCCGGGGCCGGCGGCCACCTCCCGCAGGTACGGGTTGGTGGCGCGCTCGCGGCCGATGGTGGTCTGGGGGCCGTGGCCGGACAGCACCACGGTCGAGTCGTCGAGCGGCAGGCACACGCGGGCCAGCGACGCGAGCATCTCGTCCATGTCACCGCCGGGCAGGTCGGTGCGTCCGATGGAGCCGGCGAACAGCAGGTCGCCCGAGAAGAAGACCGGCGGGACGTCCGCGGCCTCGGGCAGCCGGAAGGTCACCGACCCCTTGGTATGGCCGGGCGCGTGCGCGACGGTGAGCTCCAGGCCGGCGAGTTCCAGCCGCGCGCCGTCGGTGAGCTCGTGGACGTCGTCCGGCTCCCCGACGGTCAGCTCCCCCATGAGCGGCATTCCGATGGAGCGGCCGAGGGCCTTCTCCGGGTCGCTCATCATGTACCGGTCGGCCGGGTGGATCCAGGCGGGTACGTCATGGGCTCCGCAGACCGGGACGACGGAGGCGACGTGGTCGATGTGGCCGTGGGTGAGCACGACCGCCACGGGCTTGAGCCGATGCTTCTGGAGCGTCTCCTCGACACCCCGGGCGGCCTGGTGGCCTGGGTCGATGATCACGCACTCCTCGCCCGCGGCGGGGGCGACCACGTAGCAGTTGGTCCCCCAGACCCCGGCCGGGAACCCGGCAATAAGCACGATCGTCCTCAGATAGTCGTCCGGCGGAAGAATGCAGCAGATCAGAGCCTACCGGCGCTGCTCATTCCACAGCCAACCCGTATACGGTACGGGCACACCAGCCCCGGACAGGCACAGACGAGCGACAAGGAGAAGACCCGGTGGTCAGCAGCGATCAGCGGCGGCGGCAGCTCGCCCGGGAGAAGTTCGAGCGGCAGCAGCGCCGGCGCGAGGAGATGCGGAAGAAGGCCCGGCGCCGCAACGCCGTCGTGGCCGCCGCGCTCGCCGTGGTCCTGGCGGCGGGCGGCGCCGTGTACGCCTCGGTCCAGCTGACCGGGCGCGACACCGACAGCGTCGACACGGCGGCCGGGTCCAGTGTGGCGCCCTCGCCGGACGCGCCCTCCCCCTCGCCCTCGACCTCGCCCGAGCCGTCGATGGCGGTCGACACCAAGGCGGCGTACACGATGACCCTGAAGACGAACGTGGGCGATCTCGTGATCTCCATGGACGCCGCGAAGACGCCGCGGACGGTCAACTCCTTCAAGCACCTCGCGGACAAGAAGTACTTCGACGGCACGAAGTGCCACCGCCTGACCACGCAGGGCATCTTCGTCCTCCAGTGCGGCGACCCGCAGGGCGACGGCACGGGCGGGCCCGGCTACAACATCCCCGACGAGAACCTGACGGCCCTCGGCAAGGCGGGGCCGGACGGCAAGGCGACGTTCAAGGCGGGCACGGTGGCGATGGCGAACACGGGCAGCCCGAACAGCGGCGGCAGCCAGTTCTTCCTCGTGTACCAGGACACCCAACTGCCCCCGACGTACACGCCGTTCGGGACGCTCGACGCCGCCGGCCTGAAGGCGGTCCAGGAGGTCGCGAAGGCGGGGGTCGAGGGCGGCACCGGGGACGGGGCGCCGAAGAAGCCCGTCACCATCGAAAAGGCCACGGTCGGCAAGGAGTGAGCCGTCGGATTTCGGTCGCGCTGGGAGCGGACAGCCGGGCGGCCGTTCGCCTAGATTGGCGTTGTGCAGCGTGGACTGGATGCGCGCTGTGAAGGGCGGGCGAGGCCCGTCCAGGAAACTGTGGACGATGCCCAGGGGGAAGACCCCCCTTCATCGGCATCATGTGGAGGAGGCGCTGTGAGCAGCGACCCGTGGGGCCGCGTCGACGAGACGGGCACCGTGTACGTGCGTACTGCCGATGGCGAGAAGGTCGTCGGATCGTGGCAGGCCGGCTCTCCCGAGGAGGCACTGGCCTACTTCGAGCGCAAGTACGAGGGCCTGGTTGTCGAGATCGGCCTCCTCGAGCGGCGGGTGCGGACCACCGACCTGTCCGCGAAGGACGCGATGGCCGCGATCGACCACCTGCGCCAGCAGGTCGACGAGCACCACGCGGTCGGTGATCTCGCCGCGCTCTCGGAGCGGCTGGACAAGCTCGTCGAGACGGTCGAGTCGCGGCGCGAGGAGCGCAAGGCCCAGAGGGCCAAGCAGGCCGACGAGGCGCGGCACGCCAAGGAGGCGCTGGTCACGGAGGCCGAGGAGCTCGCGCAGAGCGAGCAGTGGCGGGCCGCCGGCGAGCGGCTGCGCGCCCTGGTGGACACGTGGAAGGGCCTGCCGCGGCTCGACCGGAAGTCCGACGACGAGCTGTGGCACCGCTTCTCGCACGCCCGGTCGGCGTTCTCGAAGCGGCGCAAGGCGCACTTCGCGGCGCTGGACGCGCAGCGCGAAGAGGCGCGCCGGGTGAAGGAGCGGCTGGCCGCGGAGGCCGAGGCGCTGTCGAACTCCACGGACTGGGGTGCGACGGCCGCGCGGTACCGGGAGCTGATGGCGGAGTGGAAGGCCGCGGGCCGGGCCCAGCGCGAGCACGAGGACGAGCTGTGGAACCGCTTCCGCGGTGCGCAGGACGTGTTCTTCGCCGCGCGCGGCGCGGTGTTCGCCGAGCGCGACGCGGAGCAGGCCGAGAACCTCAAGCTGAAGGAGGAGCTCGCCGCCGAGGCCGAGAAGCTGGTGCCGGTGACGGACCTGAAGGCGGCGCGCGCCGCGTTCCGGTCCCTCAACGAGCGCTGGGAGGCCATCGGCCACGTGCCGCGGGACGCCCGGCCCAAGGTCGAGGGCCGGATGCAGGCGGTGGAGCGGGCCATCCAGGAGGCCGAGGAGGCCGAGTGGCGCCGTACGAACCCGGAGGCGCGCGCGCGTGCGGAGGGCCTGACGGGCCAGCTGCAGGACGCCGTCGACAAGCTGCGCAAGCAGATCGACGCGGCGCGCGCGGCGGGCAACGACGCGAAGGCCGAGAAGCTCACGCGTGAGCTGGAGGGCCGGCAGGCGCTGCTGGACCAGGCGCTGAAGGGCCTGCAGGAGTTCGGCGGCTGACACGGGCGCGGACGCCCCGCGCGAAAGGGCCGGTACGGGATCTCCCGTACCGGCCCTTTTCCGTGCCTTCTCCTCGCCCTCTCCGTACTTCCCCCGTACCCGGGGCCCGGGCCCGTCAGGGGCGGCGGGCCGACGTCACGCGGTACACGTCGTACACGCCCTCCACGCCGCGTACGGCCTTCAGGACGTGCCCGAGGTGCTTGGGGTCGCCCATCTCGAAGGTGAAGCGGGAGGTGGCGACCCGGTCGCGGGACGTCTGGACGGCCGCGGACAGGATGTTGACGTGCTGGTCGGACAGGACACGGGTGACGTCCGACAGGAGCCGGGAGCGGTCCAGCGCCTCGACCTGGATGGCGACGAGGAACACCGACGACTGGGTGGGCGCCCACTCGACGTCGAGGATCCGCTCGGGCTGCTGCGCCAGCGAGTCGACGTTTACGCAGTCGGCGCGGTGAACCGATACGCCACTGCCGCGCGTGACGAAGCCGATGATCGGATCGCCGGGCACCGGGGTGCAGCAGCGGGCCAGCTTGACCCACACGTCCTCGACGCCCTTGACGACGACACCGGGGTCGGCCTTCGCGCGGCGCTTGCCGCGGCCGCGGGCGGGCGGCGCGGTCTCGGCGATGTCCTCGGTCGCCGCCTCCTCGCCGCCGAGCGCCTGCACCAGCTTCTGCACGATCGACTGGGCGGTGACGTGGCCCTCGCCGATCGCCGCGTACAGCGAGGAGATGTCGCTGTAGCGCATCTCGTGGGCGAGGGTGACCAGCGAGTCGCCGGTGAGGATACGCTGGATCGGCAGGTTCTGCTTGCGCATCGCGCGGGCGATGGCGTCCTTGCCCTGCTCGATCGCCTCGTCGCGGCGCTCCTTGGAGAACCAGGCGCGGATCTTGTTGCGGGCGCGGGGCGACTTGACGAAGCCGAGCCAGTCGCGGGAGGGGCCGGCGCCGGCGGCCTTGGAGGTGAAGACCTCCACCAGGTCGCCGTTGTCGAGGGTCGACTCGAGCGGGACGAGCCGCCCGTTGACCCGGGCCCCTATGGTGCGGTGGCCGACCTCGGTGTGGACGGCGTACGCGAAGTCGACGGGGGTGGCGCCGGCGGGCAGCGCTATGACGTCACCCTTGGGGGTGAAGACGAAGACCTCGTTGCGCGAGAGGTCGAAGCGCAGGGACTCCAGGAACTCGCTGGGGTCCTCGGTCTCCTTCTGCCAGTCGAGGAGCTGGCGCAGCCACGCCATGTCGTTGACGTGGTCGTCCTTGCCGGCCTTCTTCGGCACGTCGGTGCGCACCTTGGAGGCGCCGGCGACGGCGTCCTGCTTGTACTTCCAGTGCGCGGCGATGCCGTACTCGGCGCGGCGGTGCATGTCGAACGTGCGGATCTGCAGTTCGACGGGCTTGCCGTTGGGGCCGATGACCGTCGTGTGGAGCGACTGGTACATGTTGAACTTCGGCATCGCGATGTAGTCCTTGAACCGGCCGGGGACCGGGTTCCACCGCGCGTGGACGGTGCCGAGCGCCGCGTAGCAGTCGCGGACCGTGTCGACGAGGACGCGGATGCCCACCAGGTCGTAGATCTCCGCGAAGTCGCGGCCACGGACGATCATCTTCTGGTAGACGCTGTAGTAGTGCTTGGGGCGGCCGGTGACGGTGGCCTTGATGCGGGCGGCGCGCAGGTCCGCCTGGACCTCGTCGGTCACTATGGCGAGGTACTCGTCCCGCTTGGGGGCGCGCTCGGCGACGAGGCGGACGATCTCGTCGTACATCTTGGGGTAGAGGATCGCGAAGGCGAGGTCCTCCAGCTCCCACTTGATGGTGTTCATGCCCAGGCGGTGGGCGAGCGGCGCGTAGATCTCCAGGGTCTCGCGGGCCTTCTTCTCCTGCTTCTCCCGCTTGAGGTAGCGCATCGTGCGCATGTTGTGCAGGCGGTCGGCGAGCTTGATGACCAGGACGCGGGGGTCCTTCGCCATGGCGACGACCATCTTGCGGACGGTCTCGGCCTGGGCGGCCTCGCCGAACTTGACCTTGTCGAGCTTGGTGACGCCGTCGACCAGGAGGGCGACCTGGTCGCCGAAGTCGCGGCGGAGGTCCTCCAGACCGTACTCGGTGTCCTCGACCGTGTCGTGGAGGAGGCCCGCCATCAGCGTCGCCGGGTCCATGCCTAGCTCGGCGAGGATGGTGGTGACGGCGAGGGGGTGCGTGATGTACGGGTCGCCGCTCTTGCGCTTCTGACCGCGGTGCCAGCGCTCGGCGACCTGGTAGGCGTACTCGATCTGGCGGAGAGTAGCCGTTTCGATCTTCGGATCGTTGCTCCGCACTATCCGCAGCAGCGGCTCCAGGACCGGGTTGTACGGCGAGGAGCGCTGCACGCCGAGGCGGGCGAGGCGGGCCCGGACGCGGTTGGAGGAGCCGACGGCGCGGGCCGCGGCGGGCGGGGCCGGCTTGGGCGCCGCGCCGGGGGCGGGTTGGGCGGCGCGGGGCGGGGCCGCGGGGGCCGGTGTGGCGTCGGGGGCCTTGGTCGGCGCGTCCTGCCCGGTCGGCGGCGTGGCGGAGGAAGCCGCGGCCTGGTCGGCCCGCTGATCGGGGGTCGCGGCGGAGAGTGGCTGGGCCTCGTCTGGCAAGGGCGCTCCTCGGGCGGGTCCGGGTCCCCCGGTGAGGCCCGGAAATCCCATGGTATCCACCTCGGGCGTCCCACTCGCCCCGGGCGGGACAGGCGTCAACGCGGAACGGGCACCCGGTGTTCCCGGATGCCCGTCCCGTACGTTTTCGGCCGTTCGGCCGGAGCCCGTCAAAGCGTGATCAACGCCTCCAGCGGGGCGCCCCGCAGGGCGGGCTCCAGGCGGGCGCGGCCCTCCAGGAAGCCCAGCTCCATGAGGACGGCGACACCGGCGACCTCGGCTCCCGCCCGGCGGATGAGCTCCAGCGACGCCTCGGCCGTGCCGCCGGTGGCGAGGACGTCGTCGATGACGAGGACCCGGTCGCCCGGGGCCAGGTCCTCGGCGTGGACCTCGATCTCGGCCGTGCCGTACTCCAGCTCGTACGCCTGCCGGAGCGTGGCACCGGGCAGCTTGCCGGCCTTGCGGACCGGGATGAACCCGACCCCCGCGCGGACCGCGACGGGGGCGGCGAGGATGAACCCGCGCGCCTCCAGGCCGACGATCTTCGTCGCCCCGAAGCGTACGCACAGCTCGGCGAGGGCGCCGGTGAGCGCGGCGAACGCCTCCGGGTCCGCCAGCAGCGGCGTGATGTCCTTGAAGACGACGCCGGGCTTGGGGTGGTCGGGGACGTCCCGGATCCGGCTGAGCAGGAGCTCCCGGGTGGCGGTCGCGGTCATCGGCGGTTCTCCGTGGAACGGCCGCGGCGGCCGCGCGGACCGACGACGCCGCCGGCCGTGGCGGCGCCCTCGGGCACCTCGGTGAACGCCTCGCCGTCCTGCTCCGGGTCGTCCTTCGACGCGGACGCGGCGCGCTTGGCGAGAACGCGCCTGCGCAGCGCCTTCATCTGCGGGTCGCGCTCCTTGAGGTCCGCGACGAGCGGCGTGGCGATGAAGATCGACGAGTAGGCGCCGGCGGCGAGGCCGACGAACAGCGACAGCGAGATGTCGTTGAGCATGCCCGCGCCGAGGAAGCCGCCGCCGATGAACAGCAGGCCGGCGACCGGCAGGAGCGCCACGACGGTGGTGTTGATCGAGCGGACCAGCGTGCCGTTGAGGCTGCGGTTGGCGATCTCGCTGTACGTGTAGCGGGTCTGCTTGGTGATGTCCTTCGAGCTCTCCTTCAGACCGTCGAAGACGACGACCGTGTCGTAGAGGGAGTAGCCGAGGATGGTGAGCAGACCGATCACGGTGCCCGGCGTGACCTCGAAGCCGACGAGCGCGTACACGCCGACGGTGATGGTGAGGTCGTGGACGAGGGCGATGAGCGCGGCGAGCGCCATGCGCCACTCGAAGGCGATCGCCAGGTAGACGACGACCAGGATCATGAAGACGCCGAGGCCGGTCCACGCCTTGTTGGCGATCTGCTCGCCCCAGCTGGGGCCGACCAGTTCGGCGGTGATGTCCTTCACGGGGACGTCGATGCCGGTGGCGATGTCGTCCTTGAGGGAGTTGGCCGCCTTGGTGTCCAGACCGGACACCTGGATGCGCAGGCCGCCCGTGCCGAGCTCCTGGACGATCGCGTCGTGCCCGGCGGCGTCCTCGGCGATCTCCTCCGCCTTGGAGGCGGACACCGTGGTCTCGGGCGTCGTGTAGACGGCGCCGCCCTTGAACTCGATGCCCATGTTGAGGCCGCGCACGCCCAGGCCGACGATGGCGGTGATCGTGATCAGGATCGAGACGCCGTACCAGAGCATCCGCTTGGCGACGAAGTCGTAGCCGACCTCACCGCGGTAGAGACGGGCGCCGAGATTTCCGAGTCGCGACATCTCACGCCTCCTTCGGTTCGGTCGGGACGGATACGCGGCGGGTGCGGCGCAGCGGCGGCTGGGCACCGAGCCGCTTCGGGTCCAGGCCGGACCACGGGTGCTGGCCGCCGAAGAACTTGCCGCGCGCCAGGATCGTCATCAGCGGCTTGGTGAAGAAGAACACCACGACGACGTCGAGGAGCGTGGTCAGGCCGAGCGTGAACGCGAAGCCCTGCACCTTGCCGACGGTGACGATGAACAGCACCGCGGCGGCCAGGAACGACACGAAGTCGGAGACGAGGATCGTGCGGCGGGCGCGCGGCCAGGCGCGCTCGATGGCCGGGCGCAGCGTGCGGCCCTCGCGGATCTCGTCGCGGATGCGCTCGAAGTACACGATGAACGAGTCGGCGGTGATGCCGATCGCGACGATCGCGCCGCAGACGGCGGGCAGGTTCAGCGCGAAGCCGATGGCCGGGCCGAGCAGCGACATGATCGTGTACGTGAGGACGGCGGAGGCGCCCAGCGACAGGATCGCGATGAGCGACAGGCCGCGGTAGTACGCCACCAGGTAGATCACGACGAGGGCGAGGCCGATCGCGCCGGCGATCAGGCCGGCCCGCAGCTGCTCGCCGCCGAGGGCGGCGGTGACGGTGGTGACGGACTGCTCCTCGAAGGAGAGCGGCAGCGCGCCGTACGACAGGACGTTGCCGAGGTCCTGGGCGGACTTCTGGTCGAAGCTGCCGGAGATCTCCGCCTGGCCGCCGGGGATCGCGGCGTTCACGGAGGGGGCGGAGACCACCTCGCCGTCGAGGACGATCGCGAACTGGTTCTGCGGCGCGGGCTGCGTGGCGAGCCGGCCGGTGATCGCGGCGAACTTCTTGGCGCCCTTGCCGCTGAACTCCAGCTGGACGATCCACTGGCCGCGCTGCGGGTCGAGGACGCCCTGGGCGTCGTCGACGTCCCTGCCGTCCACCTCGGACGGGCCGAGCAGGTACTTCTCCCACACGCCCCCGTTCAGGCCGCAGGCCACGGCGGACTCGGTGGGCTTGACGGCCTTGGTGGCCGCGCGCTGCTTCGGGTCGGCGCAGTTCAGCGCGGCGAACTTGGCCTGGAGGTCGGCGTCCGCGGCCGGGTCGGTGCTCGGCGAGACCGCCGGGGCGGGCAGCTGGGAGCCGCTGGGGCTCGGCGCGGCGGAGGCGCTGCCGGAGGCGCTGGGGCTGGGGGCCTTCTTCAGCGCGTCGGTGAGGGCACGGCCCTGCGTGGTGGCGCTCGCCGAGGGGGCGGTGGCCTTGTCGCCGCCGGTGGCGGAGGCGGAGGCGGAGGGCTTCGGCGACGCGCCCGCGGAGGGGGCGGCGGAGGGGCTGCCGGAAGCGGAGGGCGTCGGCGCCGCGGGCTCGCTCATCGCGACGGACATGACCGGGCGGAAGTACAGCTGGGCGGTCGTGCCCACCTGCTGGCGCGCCTGCTCCTCGTCGGTCCCCTTGGGGATGTTGACGATGATGTTCTCGGTGCCCTGCTTCTGGACCTCGGCCTCCTGGACGCCGAGACCGTTGACGCGACGCTCGATGATGCCGATCGCCGTGTTCATGTTGGTCTCGTTGACGGCGTCTTCCTTGCCGGGCTCGGCCTTCGCCTTGAGCGTGATGGTCGTGCCACCCGCGAGGTCGATGCCGAGGCGCGGCGTGGTGTGACCGGACCAGAACATGCCGCCGGTGAGCGCGACCATCGCGATCAGGATCAAGGCCAGGGCACGCCCCGGCCTCCCCTGGCCCCCCGACGGCCTTCTGCCCTTCTTCGGTGCTGCCACCTTGTCGTATCTCCCTGTCCAACCGCCCCGCGCCGGGTGTGCGCGGGGCGGCCACGAAGTGTGTGTGGGGACCTGCCCCCGCAGATGCAGATGTGGCGCGAATCCGGGGATCGCCGGGCGCCCGCGGGCGCCCGGCGATCCCCGTGCCC
>NZ_JAWCTQ010000065.1:0-29624 GCF_032423885.1 Streptomyces tamarix
CCTGCTCGCCGCGGCCCGCGCCGGAACCTGGGACACGCAGCAGCGCGAGGCCCTGGCGAACGTCTTCACGACGGCCGCCGAACACCTCCGGGCGGGCCCGGCCGGGGTCGTTCCCGCCCCCGCGCAGCAGCCCGGACTGAGCCGAGCGGAGCGACGCCGGCGCGAGCGCGAGGCACGCAAGCAGCGCGGCTGACCGAGGCGTCCGGGCGAGTTTCGTCCGGACGGAACGGAGCTGCAAGAGATGTCGGGCCGCCCTCGGTCTGACTCGGCGGAACGGGGAAGCTCCCCTTCCGCCCCAACTTGCTCGGCGTGCGAACGGGCTACGACTGTCGTACGCGATAGCTTGCTCGGCCCCGAGTCCCGTTCCGGGTCCCCTTCGGAGTCCCCTTTCGGGTCCCCGTTGGGGTGCCGTACCGGGTCCCGTTTCGGGTCCTCTTCGGCGTCGTGGGGTCGGCGAGAACGGCGCAGGTGAGGACGCGCGAGCGAGGCCGCAGAGCGCGCCGACTACTTCCCTGGGGACCCCTCCGGCTCCCTGGCGATGCCCGGCCCGAGGGTCCGCCGGCCTTTGTGCTCGACCACCGCCTGGTGCTCGACGTCGTCCAGGAGCCGCTCGGCCTCGATGCGCTCGACGGGCAGCAGTCGCGGTGCGGGCCCGGCCGGGGGCGTGGTCTTGGTGCTCGGGCCGGTGCCGAGTCGTCGTCGTGCGGTGCTCATGGGAGGAGTCTCCCGCCTCCGGCACGCGCGCGTGTGCACCCTCGCGACCGGTCGCGGCGCCGACTACTTCCCTGGGGAGCCCTCTGGCGGGCCAGGCGAAGGCAATGCACCTGGTGTGTCGGACCGGGCCGTGCGGCGGCGGGCGCCAAAGTGCAAGAGGTGTGACCGTTCTGGCCGTGCGGCTGGAGGGTCGGCGCGGTGCACGTCGGGTGTCGCGGAGAGCCGTTGGCGTCGTGCTCCTGGTCCTCGTCGTGCGGCACGTCTTATGGGGCGGCGGGTTCGACGTCGTCGTGCTCCTGGTGGTGCTCGCCGCGGTACGTCATCTCGGTGACGTACGGACGCGGGCGAAGACGTACGCGCGGTCGCGGCCGGGCCGGAGCGAGGGACCCGAGGGGCGGTGCCGTGCGGCGCGAGCCGGGGTGCACCACGACGATGCCGACCCGCGCCGGACGGTGCCGACCGTAGCGGGGGCCCGGGGGCCGGCGAAGGCCCTCGGCGGCCACCGGCGGCGGCTTCAGGAAGCGGAACTGATATCAGTTCGCACTAACTCGCTTCCGCGAGTTAGTGCGAGAAACTCCCCTCCCCGACCGTGCCCGGTTGCCCCGGAAACCCGCGCGAGCGGAGTGCGCCGGGCCGCGAAACTGGGCCCAGTTCGCACTAACTCGCTGCCGGGATCTACCGCGCGGCCGCCGATGCGCGGGTGCGTCCCCGGACAGGTGGCGCCGCCGGGCCGAAGGCCCGTAACAGGCGTGGGCGAAGCCCTCCTTCTTCCGCCCTTCCCCAGGAACGCGAAAGGCCCCCGGTCCGCCTCACGGTGGAGGCAGGCCGGGGGCCCAAGGGGAATGACGGTCAGGCGGTGGCCTCTTCGAGTGCGGCGACGACCAGACTCCAGTCGGCCATGCGTCCCGCCGGGATGTCCCCGCGGGCGGCCTTCTCGCGCACTGCCGTCAGCTTGCCGAGGACGGCGGACACGAGATCGAGCAGCGCGGCGAAGATGCGCGGCCGGGCCTCCTCGTACGCTTTCCAGAGGTCGAGCTGGGGGCGGGGCTCGGTGAGCCGCGGGAGCTCCACGACGACCAGGCGCTGCGCGAGGTCGGCCCGGATCTGCTCGGGGTGGAGGGTCCCGGTGAGGATGAACGCCCGGTCGGCGGGGGGCGTAGAGACGGGCTCCGCCGTGCCCAGGGACCGCTTGACGATGGTGCCGCCGCTGAGGGCCACGCACAGCGCGTTGGTCTGCCAGTCGGTGAGGCGGTCGACGTCGTTGAAGGCGACGACCCGGGAGGCGTCGACCATGGCGATCCATGCGTTCTCGGTGGTGGGAAGCGGGCGGAGCGGGGCCCCGGGGTCGACCAGGTGCTGAAGCATCGTCGCGGTCACCGACTTGCCGCTGCACTGTTCGCCGGTGAGGTACAGCGCCGGGCGGGTGATGCCCGGCAGGAGCGCGGCGACGAGCCACGCCACGATCGTCTGCCACTGCTCGTCATCGACGTTCAGCAGGGCGCGCAGCTCGGCGAGCGACCCGGTGGTGGTGTCCGTGTTCGTCATGTAGTCCGTCCTTCGTGGATGCCGGGATGGCCCCGGGCTTGTGGTGTTCAACGAGCGGGGGTCGGGGTCGGCGCCTGCGTGTACGCGGGCGCCGGCGGGCTGGTGGTGTTGCCGTCGGCGTTGGCCGTGCCGATGAGGTACGCGGCGAACAGGGCGAGCGTGGTGAGCCCCCAGCGGCGGGCCCGTGCCCGCAGCGTCGGCCCGGCCGGGAGCGGTTGGGCGGGGGCGAGGGTGACGGTCCACTGGGTGGGCTCGGTCGGTAACGGCATCTCGGTCTCCCGGGTCAGGCGAGTGCGATTCCGGCGGCCTCGATGAAGGCGTCGGTCTTCTGGATGGCGTGCTCGCGTGCTGCGGCGAGGCTGGTCTCCCCGCTCGCTCCGCGCAGTTCGTACGTGGCCCTCGCGGCGGCCTGGGCGACCGCGGCGAGGTCGGGCAGGAGAACTGAAACCCGCAGGAGCGGGGCCGTGACGGCGGACCGGGTGGCGTGCGATGCCGCGCGGGCCTCACTCCAGTCCTCGCCCCGCAGGCGCTGGCCCTCCCGGACCCACATCGCTCGCCGGTGATTCGAGAGCGCGGTCGCCAGCTCGGTCACGGCGGCGAGCCCTTCGACGCGGCGGGCGGCGGCGTCGGCGGCCCGGCGCTGGGCCCGCTGGCTGAGGTGCTGCAGCGTGCCGGTCAGTAGCGATCCGGCGAGGGTGCCGAGCACGGCGACGATGGCCGTGAGCATGTGGAGCCTCCTTGGAGCGGGCGGTCAGAGAAGGGCGGTGAGGAGAGCGGCGGCCAAGGCCACGAGCGAGGTGCCGGTGATGTCGACGGCGAGCCGCAGGCCCCCGTACTTGCGGCGGGCGATCTCCGAGAGGCGGATGACGTGCTCGGCCTGGCCGGTCGGCGCGGCGAGGTCGGCCAGGACCTGGTCGGGAGTGCAGCGCGCCCAGTGCAGGTAGGAGCCGCGATGCTCACCGTCGAGGCGGGGGCGGACCACGACCAGGACGGTGAGCATCGCGGCGACCAGGCCGACGGTGCCGGCGCCGACGCAGACGGCCGCCAGGGGCGGCAGGTCGCGGCCGGGGACGGTGGCCACGAGAGCGGCGAGCGGCAGCGAGAACGAGGTGAGGAGCACGCCGGCCTTGGCGTCGGTGCGGCTGATCTCCGCGAGGACGGTCGTGGTGGCGGCGTCCAGCCGGGCGTCGATGTTCGTGGGCACGAGCGGGTCCCCTTCCGGACTCAACGGACGTCGACGCGGTTGCGGGCGAACAGGCCCCGGGTCGTGCTGGAGACGGTCGTCGTCTCCTGGCGGACCGTGCCGGTGTAGTGGTGGTGGTGGGTGGTCAGCGCGGCGTCGGCCTTGGCGCGGCCGGCGGACCGGATGAGCGAGCCGACGGCGAGGACCAGGGCGACGGGGGCAGTGGCGCCGACGGCGAGGGTGGCGGGGTCGACTTGCCCGAGGGCGTAGAGGACGAGGGCGGCGCTGCCGCCGAGGGGCAGGGAGGCGGCGCCGGCGGCGAGCATCAGGCCGCTGATGTCGGTGGCGCGCTGGGACATCGGCGGCCGTCCCGGCTGCGCGACCGGCGGGGTCGGGCCGTACGAGGGGACGGGGGCGCTGTCGCGGTACGACGTCGGCCGGTACGCCGAGTCGATGAGCTGGCGGGCGCGGGCCTCGGCCTCGGACTCGCTGAGCGGGCGGTCGGCGGCGGTGCGGTCGATGTGCTCCACTGGGTGCTCCTTCTTCGTCGCGATGGGGAAGGGGCCGGGGCCCGGAGGCGTCATCTCCAGGGCCCCGGTGCGGTGCTGGGGTGGTTCAGCGGGCGATCTCGTACAGGCCGCGTGCGGCGCGGACGACGTCGCCGGAGTCGGCGAGGACCCCGAGGGCGTTGCGGACGGAGCCGACCCGCACTTCCGGGCCGCCGTCGGCGTTGACGAGCAGGGTGATCTCGTCGGGGCTCAGCGGGTCGTCGCTGTCGGCCAGGACGACGCGGATGCGGTCCGCCAGGAGCGCGGCTCCGCGACCGCCCTTGGTGGCCTGGGTCTTGGCGGCCTGCTTCTGCTGGTCCTCGCGGACGGCCTCGCACAGCGCGGCCATCGCCTCGGTGCCGCGTGCGGCGTACGCCTCGCCCGCGGCTTCCAGCGATGCCTCCTCCAGTCGTGCCGGGTCGCCCGGCCCGTACAGGGCGAGGATCTCCGGGTCCAGGCCCGGCATGGGCCGGATGGAGCCGATGCGGAAGTGCCGCATCATCGACGCCGGGTGGGGGCCGGAGAGCAGGTAGGCCGTTCCCTGGGTGTCGCAGACGTCATCGTCGTCGTCGGCCCCCGGCGCGAACTGCGAGCGCAGGACGCGGGGCTTGAGGCTCTTGGGGATCGGCACGAGCTGGGTGCCGGCGGGCAGCAGCCCGTCCGCGACGAGCTGGCGCATCATGCTGGAGCTCCAGCGCAGCAGCGTGACCTCGCCCTCCTTGAGCATCGCCCGGAGGGTGTCCGAGCCGCCCAGCTCCTCCAGGTGGCTGGCCTGGGCGTCCAGCTCCTCGCCGATGCCGACCGACCGGCCGGTCCTGCCCAGTTCCTTGACGAGGTAGGTCGCCTCCTCGCGGTACGGGGCGCCCTTCTCCAGGAGGCGGTTGGCCTCGTCGATCCGCACGCTCAGCAGCGGGTCGGGGTCGCCGATGACGAACGCGTTGCGGCCCATCGCGGCGTAGCGCGGCTGGCGGGACTGCTGGGCGACGGCGACGGCCGCCCGGAGCATCAGGATGGCCTCCTCCTGGCTCGTGGCCAGCCAGTCGACCTGGCCCTTGGCCTCCGGGGCGGACTGACCGCCCTTCAGGTCGCCGTACCAGGAGACGATCCCGTTCCTCTTCTCGCACGCCAGGATGTACTGCACGGTCCGGCTCTTGCCCGCGCCCGTCGTACCGAAGGTCAGGGCGCGGACGGCGGAGCCGGTGCTCGGGTCGAACAGGCGCCGCCGGGCGGGGCGGCCGTTGTGGTAGCGGCCGACGACGATCCGGCCGTACCGGTCCATCAGCATGTCTTCGGGGGACGGCGGCGGCATGACCGCGAGCGGGTTGGACGGGTAGATCGTGACCAGCGCGGTGCGGGAGCCGTCGGTCTCGACGGCGATCCGGCCGGGGTCGGTGATCTGGAAGGCCGACGCGAGGGCCGCCAGGTCGTACTTGATGACCTGGCCCGGCGGGACCTCGACCCGCAGCTCCACGATCTGGCCGTCGGGGATGCCGGGGACAACAGGGCTGCTGATGGTCATGCGTCGATCTCCTTGGTCATGTCGACGGCCGCCGTCATGCGGCCGAACTGGATGTCGGTGATGGTCGCGCCGGGCATGGCCAGCGGCGCGATGCGCGTGGCCCACACCGTGCGGGCGTCCAGGGCCTCGTCGGCGGTGCCGACGGTGAGCAGGCGCACCGAGGCCCCGCGGCCGGGCACGGGGCCGACCGCGATCAGGTCCTCGGGCACGTCCATGAGGGCGGACAGGCGGCGCACCGAGATGTCGGGCACCGGCTCGCCGGGGATGGCGGAGCGGATGACCGCCCGCATCGCGCTCTCGCCGGTCCGCTCGACGTCCTCGAGGAGCGTGCCGGGAGCGGCGCCGCCCTCGACGGCCGCGCGCTCGGCCCACCACTGGGCCGCCGGGTGCTCGTAGGCCGTCTGGTCCACCACGACCAGGTCGGCCGTCTTCTCGACGGGCGGGAGCGGCGGCACGAGCATGTGGCGGGCCGCCCGCGCCGGGCGCAGCCACCAGGTGCCGGCCGACCACAGCGCGACCGCCAGGGCCTCGCCCCAGTGGACGCCGGGCACGAGCCGCTCGGCGACCAGGACGGCCATCAGGGAGACGCCCGGCGCCGCGTACAGCACGGATGCCGTGCGGGCTTGGTGGGTGGGCTCCGTGCGGGTGTGGACCGACATGCCGTCGTGGTGCTCGGTGACGACCTTGGTCTCCTTGACCTTCGTCGCCTTGCGGGTGGGCAGGGCCACGAGCCCGGCACCGGTGGCGACGACGGTGGCGACCAGCGACTCGCCGGTGACCTCCGGGGTGAAGAGGCCAGCGGTCGCCACGGCGGCGCCGGCGGCCGTGGCGACCCGGCCGGTGTGGCTGCGTGCGGTGTCCAGCCGTCGCCGGGCGGTGTCGAGCTGGCCGCGCAGCCGCTCGGTGCGGTCGGGGGAAAACATCGGGTCCGCTCCGTCTCTCCCCGGCCTGCCCGGGGTGGACGACGAAGCGGCGGCCACATCGCGGGCCGCCGCTTCGTCAGGGGGTGGGTGGGAATCAGCGGTTGCTGTAGAACTCCGACTCCGCCGGTTCGACCGGCATCGCGTGGAACGCCTCGGCGACCGGGCCGTAGTCGGCCTGGTGTGCGGCGGCGGCCTGGTCGAAAAGCGCGCTCAGGTCCTCCGTCGCGGCGGCCATCGCCTCGGCCTCCTCCAGCACCTGCCGCATGACGGCCGCGGCGTCGTGGTGCTCGGCGACCGTGTCCCGGTCGACCTTGAGCCCGGCCATCTGGTCGGCCAGGCGGTCCACCGACGTCGCGCAGCCCTCGACGTAGCGGTACGTCGAGCGGACCTGCTCGCTCAGCCCCCGCAGCCGGGCCCCGGCGAGGGTGAGCTGGGCGATGACGACGCCGTAGCGGACGCCCTCGGCGACCACCGCGCCCGCGACGGCCGCCGCCTTCCCGGTCGCGGCCGCGACGGTGCCGGCCGCGGCTCCGGCCTTCTCCAGTGCTTCGCCCATGAGGGCCTCCTACTCCATGTTGTATTCGCGGTCGGCCGGGCGGGTGTGGCCCATGTCCCGGGTGACGTCGGCCGGGCGGCGGTGGATGGCCTCCGCGTTGCTCCCGGCCGTGGCGATGGCCTCGGAGGCGCGGGGCAGGGCGGCGGCGATGGCGTCGGCGCGGGCCTTGACCTCGCCGGTCTTCTCGATGAGGCGGAGGACCATGCCCTCCAGGACGCCGGGCACCTTCAGCTCGACCACCTTGGCGTGCAGGGCTTCGAGCTTGGTCACCAGGCGCTCGCAGCCGTCGGCGGCGGCCAGTGCCTCCTCGACCCCGGCGGTGATCTCCCGGGCCGCGTCGGCGTCCGCGTCGATGACGTCGTAGATGGTCAGGTCCGCGTCCCTGTACTGCGTGTCGGGCCTCTTGACGGGCGCGCTCACGAACCGGGCTCCTCTCTGCGGGGGTACGGCCGGATCCGCGGGGGGCGGCTCCGGCGGTGTCGAGCTGGCGGTCGTCGCCGTGGCGGTGGCCGCCGGGAGGGCGGGGCGCCCTCGGGTGAGGGCACCGGCCGGTTCCGGGTCCGGCGGAGGCGGGTCGTCCCGCCTCAGCCAGAACTCGAACTCCGGGCCGGTGTAGGCGGGCGGCGGGCGCATCCCGTCCATGCCGGGCATCCCGAACGGCGGGTCCGGCTCGGCGGTGTCCCAGTCCGGCGAGTTGGTCTCGCCCGCCGGCGCCTCGGTGCCCGCGGCCGTCTCGTCCTGCCCGGCCGGGCCGGTGGCCTCTTCGGCCTTGGGCGGCGGGTTGACCGTGCCGCCCTTGTCCTTCCAGCCGTCCTTGCCGTCGTCCGGCTTGTGCGTGCCGACCACCGGGGCGTCGGGGTCGAACAGCGGCTTCGGCTCGGCGGCCTCCGCCTTCGCCTCCGGCTCCTTGGCCAGGTCGACCTTCTCCCCGTCGCCGGACGGCTTCTCCTCGACCTTCGCCTCGTCGCCCTCGACCTTCGCCTCGTCAGCCTCCGGCTTCGCCACGGCGGCCTTCGGCTCCTTGTCGGCCTTCTCCGTCTTGACCTCGGGCTTGTCCTCCGGCTTCGACTTCTCGCCCGGTCCCTTGCCGTCCTTCGGCTTGGGGTCCGTGCCGTCCTTCGCGGCCTTGTCCTTCGCCGGGTCGGCGTCCTTCGCCTTCTCCCTGGCCTTGTCCTTCTCGGCCTTCCGGGCGTCCTTGTCGGCCCGCCGCTGCTTCTCGCGAGCGGCGTCCCGGTCCTTCGTCCGGTCGGTCAGGTCGGCGGCCTGCTTCGCCGCGCGACGCTGGTTGCGGGCCTTGGCGTTCTCCGTGGCGACCGGCCCGTCGGGGCTGCGCTTCCAGCCGCCGCCCTGGCCCTTGCTGTCGCGTCCGGCCGCGCCCTTGCCGCCGCCGGACCCTCCGGAGGACCCCGAGCCGCCTCCCGATCCCTTGTGTGCCCCGCTGGGGCTCTTGGAGCCGCCGCCGTGCCCCTTGGGGCCGATGCCGCCTGGACGGCTGCCAGAGGCGGCGTCAGGGCCCTTCTTGGGGCTGTTGGAGCGGAGGGGGGCGGGGACCTTGGAGCCGCCCCCGCCTCCACCGGTCTTGCCGCCGCCGCTCCCGGAGGCTCCTGCGGTGCCGCCGCCGCGCCCGCCCCCGCCGGCCTTCTGGCTCCGGCCGTACTCCGGGCTCGGCTGCACGCGGCGCCCGGCCGCCTGGTCCGCGGCCTTGTCGGCGGCGGTGCGGGCCTGGTCGGCGACCGCCTTGCGGTGCTCGGCGCGGGCGCGGGCGCCCTGGGCGAGCTGCCACATGCCCTGGGCGCACGCGACGCCGACGGCCGCGAGGACCGCCATGCCCATCACCGCGGCGTCCCTGGCGCGGGGGTTGTCCGGGTCGGCCGGGGGCGGGGGGACGAACGCGCCCTCCTCGTCCTCGTCGCCGGGTTCCGGATCCGGGACGCCCGCCACGGTCATGTGCAGCGGCGGGGCCATGTCGGAGACGTCCGGCAGCGCGGGCCAGGAGCCGACCGGGATCATCGGCACCGTGTCGTCCTCTCCGGCGCCGGCGGGCTCCGGCGGGGCGCCTGCCGCCGCGTCGAGCGACGGCGGGAGGCTGACGTGGGGGAACGGGTACAGCGTTCCTCCCGGGTCGTCGGTGCTCACGGACACTCCCTCCTCGGGGTTGACAGAGGGTCACGTAATCGGCGACCCTCGCGCGTCGCGCGTACGCGCGTCGCGCCTTGGGCCCCCCGGAGACCCGGGGGGCGGGCGGTGATGATGAAGATGTGCACTACGCCGGGTGACGGCGCGGGCGGTTCGCGTCCTGCCGCTCCATCTCGGCGGCCCACTGCGCGAGCTGCTTGGCCAGCTCGTGCATCGCGCCCGGCTGGCCGTTGCGCTGGGCCCGCTTGGCGGCGGCCTTGGCCCGCTCGTAGCAGACCCGGGCGAGGTCGGCGTCGTCGGTCGCCGCCTGCATCCGCGGGTTCCAGAAGTTCGCCAGGTTCCGGAGCCGCTTCAGCGCCTCCGGGCTCATTCCGTTTCCGCTCACGCCGACCGCTCCCGGTTCACCAGCTCCAGGAAGTCGCGAGGGGCGGACCCGGCCGTGGGCGGCTCGACCGGCTTGGGCGGCACGGCCGCCGACCCGCCGCTGATCTGCGGCGCCTGCTTGGCCTGCTTCTTCTCCAGCGCGGCGGCCTGCCGGGCGGCGGGGATCTCGTGACGGCCCTTGCGGTAGCGGGCCTCCAGGTCGAACGTCAGCTTGGCCGCCTCCTCCAGGTGCTCCTGGATTTCGCGGAACGGGCCGACGACCCACCGGTGCCGCCACCACGCCTCGAAGCTGCTGTAGCCCTCGGGGCGGTTGGCCTTCCACATCGCCTCGGCCTCCTGCCGCACCTCAGCGACGAAGGCGGCCTGCGACTTGAGCACGCCACGGAGCTGGGTGGAGAACGCCTCCACCATCTCCGGCTTGGTCAGCATGTCCCCGGACCACTCCGGTCCGGACGAAGTCCTGCTCATCTCGGGGGTTCTCCTCTACCGTTGTGGCCGTGACCAGGGCGGTAAGCGCGTCCTGGTCGCTGTGACTGCTTCCGGCAGTCGCGACGAAGGCCAGCCCCGATTCCCGCGGGGCTGGCCTTCATCGGTGGTGCCGGCGTGCTGCTCACGCCTCGCTGCGGGGCGGGACGTCCGGGTCGTACTCGGGGTAGCCGCCCTCGATCAGCGCGACCGCCTCGGCACGGTGCTCGGAGGCGGTGCCCTCCGACTTCACGCCGATGGCTGCGGCGATCTCCTGGTTGGTGACTTCGCGCTCCCCGGCCGTCAGGAGCATCCGCGCGGCGATCCGCACCCGGCGCTGGCGCTGACTCAGGTTGACGAAGTCCTCAGCCTCGACCGCGCGACGCAGGAGCCGGGCCGTCGCCTCGCGGGCTTCGGCCGCTCGCTTCTGGGCTTCGGCTGCTTTGGCTTCGGCTTCGGCCGCTCGGTGCACGGCTTCGATCGCCTTCGCCTTCTCCGTCTCCTTCGTCGCCAGCGCGGTCATCTTCTCCGCGTCGGCTTCGGCGGCGCGCGCTTCGGCTTCGGCAGCTTTCGCTTTCGCTTCGGCTGCCCGCTTCTTGGCTTCGGCCGCTTCGTGGGACTCCATCGCTTCGCTCAGCGAGGACGCCGCCCGCGCCTGTGCCTCAGCTCGCGCCTCGGCCTCCGCGACCGCCCCGCGGGCCCGGGCCCCGGCGACGCCCTCCGTGGCCGTCAGATCGGCCTTGATGGCCGCCATCTCCTTGCGGTGCGCCAGGCGCTCCTTCTCCGCCTGGTGCTCCGCGCGCTCCCGGTCCAGCTCCAACTGGCGGTCGCGCTTCTCGGCCTCCTGCTTGCGGCGCAGCTCCTCACGGGCCATCCGGTCCGGCAGGGCCAGCGCCTCGTCGACCGTGAGGCCGAACGGCCGGAGCTTCTTCGGCAGCCGGGCCAGGGCCTCCTCGCTGCCCTCGGCGAGCTTGTCGGCGGCCAGCTCCGCCTTGTACTCGTTCCAGGCGTCGAAGATGGCCCGCTCGCGCTGGCGGGACATGGCCACCGAGTAGCCGACGTCCCACAGCTTCATCTCCCGGAAGATCCGCCCGGTCTGGCCCGTGGCCAGCACCCAGCGGTATCCGGGGATCACGTCGTGGTCGGCGGGGAGCGCGGCCTGGTGGACCAGGATGCGGCGGCCCGCCTCGACCCCGATGACGAACAGGACCGGCATCAGGCCGTGGCTGGCGGCCTTGTCCCAGTTCTCCGTGATCGCGCCGTGAGCTGCGGCGTTGAAGTAGATGCTGGCCACCGTCATGCCGTGCGCCAGAAGCCGCAGGAGCGGCCACGAGGTACGGATGCAGGCCATGAACAGGTCCAGCACCAGGCACGTCACGATGGCGACGTCCACGCCGACCGCGAAGTACGGGGCGTGCTCCACGGAGAACCCGAAGACCGTGTGGCCGGCCTTGGACAGGTTGCCGAAGGACAGGTAGAAGCCGATCGCGCCCATCACGGTGCCGCCAACGATGGCGGCGAGACCGAGCCCGATCTTGACCTTCCTGGAGACCTCCGGGGTGCCGGTCGACGGCCCCTCCTCAGAAGTGGGCGAAGCGTCGGCCGGAGTGGGCGAAGCCTCGGCCGAAGTGGGCGAAGGTTCGGGGCCGGGCGGCGATGGCTTCGCCCGGGTGTCCGAAAGGGGCAGGGGGTCCAGAGCCGTTGGCACCGTGGTGAGCGGCTCGATCGTCGTCGTCATCTGTCTCCATCCGAAGCTCGGGGGGTGGGGCAGGCCGGGTGTCGCCCCGGACCGGCCCGGCGATGACGTGGGCCGGTCCGGGGCTGACCTACCGTTGATGATCAGGTACAGGACGGACAGGTCTGCGAAGGCGTCGGCGACGAGAACCACCGGCCGCACTGGCAGCACTGCCATTCGCTGCCCGCCACACGGCCCAGGAGGCGGAGCGCCCGCCGGACCGCGCTCACGCGACGGCCGCCAGCTCGGCGCACACACGCTCCAGCGCCGCGGCCTCGACCACCTGCTCCCGGCGCACCCGCGCCGAGCGGTAGTGGGCGTAGACCCTGCGGCGGGCGAGCACGGCCAGCAGCCCCGAGGGGCTGTCGATGGTGTTGCCGCGCAGCAGGTACTGCCAGGCCATCAGCCACACGTCCTGGGCCAGGTCGTCGACGTACGCGGCCCGGTCCTCCGGACGCAGCGTGCGCGACACGATCCCGAGCACCCGGACGTGCTGATTCGCGTAGATGGCGGTGAGGTCCGCGGCCAGGGCCCGGTCCTCGATACGGTTCTGCATGGGTCGCACCTCCGATGCGATCTGGGCCGTAGCGCCCGGCCGGTCCCCGCCTCGCACGCGGGGGCCGGCCGAATGAAGAAGCCACGGCGCGGCGCTTCCGCCGCAAGCGGCGCACAGGCCGCCAGTGCCCCGGACCGGACTCGAACCGGTCAACCTCCCAAACGGGGCGCCATCACCGGTCACGCCAACACGAGCTGGCGGTTGTAGGTCGGTGATCCACCGTCCGGCGTGCCAAGGTGCCGGCGCCCTTGCCCCAGCACCTAGGCCAGGACTCTTCCAGAAGGTACGTGACGAACCTTCCGGCAAGGAAGAAGGTACATGACGAACTTCACTGCCGCAAGATATGTACCTTCGCCGCGTCATGATGTACCTTGACAGCAGAGCATCACGCTCACGAAAGGGGAGAAACCGTGGCATACAGGAGCAGCGGAGCGGGCTACGCCGATGTGGCGGCCCACTACCGCAAGGCCATCGACAGGGGGGATCTGGCTCCCGGGGACTCGCTCCCGAGCGTCCCCGAGATCAGGGAGCAGTTCGACGTGTCTGCCAAGACCGTCAGTCGAGCCTTGAAGGTGCTGAAGGACGAAGGGCTGGTCGTGTCCGCCGGCGCCGCCGGGACCGTGGTCTCCAAGCGGCCTCGTATCGCCCCCGCCACGGGGACGGCCAGGGTCTCGCGAACTCGGCAAGGCGGACCCAACTACGCTCCGGGCGAGACCTCGACCAACCACGAGGCCATGATCCGGTCGTGCAAGGACCCGATCATGTGCCACTACCTGGACATCGACCCGCACGACGAGGTCGTGATCCGGCGGCGAGTCTTCCGGCAGGACGGCACCCCGAAGATCGTCGGGATCGAGGTCATCCACCCTCGCGCTCTGGCCGTCGTGTCGGACCTCGCCAAGCAGGGGCCCCGTGGCGCCGTGCACTGGTTCGTCCAGTACGAGGAGGCCACCGGAAAGAAGATCCACGGGTCACCGGAGCGGCGTGCGGCTCGATTCGCCAGTCGGGACGAACTGGAGCTCCTGGAGGTGCCCCTGCCGGACTCCGACGTGGCTGTTCCCGTGCTCGTCACGCACACCGTTTTCCACGACGAGGACGGGCCGCTGGAGGTGATGGAGGACGTGCACTACCCGGGCCTCTGGCACGAGGCCCGCTCCTAGGAGTCGACGAACGCAGCCCGGCGTCCTTCGCGAGAGGACGCCGGGCCAGTGCCATAGGAGAGAGATCCCGATGACGGACATCAAGTATTCCGCAGGTGAGCCCCTGCACATGGCCCTGGAGCTGGTGGCGCTCGGCGTGCCCGTGCTGCCGCTCCGCGAGGGCAAGGGCCCGTTCGGGAACTGCCGCGACTGCACGGGGAACCAGTGCGGCGGTCGACCGAACATGAAGACCGCCGGCGCCTGTGCGTGCCCCCGGCCCTGCCACGGTTGGGCCGCCGCGTCAGCCTCCGTGGACGTCGTGACGTCGGCGGCCTGGGCGACGGCGTGGCGCAGGGCGGGGGCCGTCGCGTACCACCCAGGCGGAGCCGGGGTGACCGTGGTCGACCTCGACAACGCCGACGCGGTCGCCTGGGCACGCGAGACCCTGCCCGTCACCCGCACCGTGGCGACGACGCGGGGCGAACACTGGATCTACCTGGGCACGATGCAGTCCTCGAACAACGTGCGGCCCGGAGTCGACATCAAGTCGCTCATGGCGTACGCGCGCTGGCTCGGGCGCGGCGAGGGGCAGATGATCCGGCTGCCCGAGACGGTAACCGCGCTTCCCCGGTACGTGGTGCCGGCGGGCGCGGTGGCCTCGTCCCCCGTCCCCCGGACCTCGTGGACTCGGGCAGTCGCCACCGGGTGCCGCCACACCGAGCGGTACGTCCGGACCGGCCTCGACAAGGGCGTCGCGATGGTCACCAGCCACCGAGAGCAAGGGGCCGCCAGCCAGGCGTTCGGCGTCGCCCGATTCCTCGGCTCGCTGCACCAGGAGTGCCCCGGGCCGTGCGGCCTGGAAACCCTCGGCGGAGAGATCGTGGCCGCAGCCGTAAGCGTCGGCGTACCCGAGTCGTACGCCACCCGAGCAGTCGACCGCGGGTTCGCGGAGGCGGGGGTCCTAGTGCCCTCGACGCAAATGGCCTGAGCCGGATAAACCCGCGCAGCTAGGGTCGATCCACATCTAAAAAGCGAGCGGCCCGGCAGCTAGGTGGTAGCACACCTTCGCTCCGGGCCGACTGGAAGTCTTCGAGCTGAGCTTTGATCCGCTTGCTCGCCTTCCTAGCAGGTCCCACTGTAAAGCACAGGGGCCAGGCGGAGGAGGCGGAAACAGGCTTAGCTCCCGAGAACGGAGCACCCGTGAACCACCCGTCCGACGACGTTCACCCGACCGACACCATCACCGCCGTACCCCAGCCGCGGGCTGAGGATCGGGGACGCGTCGTGATCGACGTGACCGACGAGCCGACCGGCGTCACCGAGGTGACCCGGGCCCTGCAGTCGGGCGCGATTGCCGACGTGTACCTGCGCGGCCGGCGGCCCGTGTGGATCGGCGAGGGGAACGACGGCCCCTTCATCGAGGAGATCTCGAAGGACGGCCTGACCCTCGCTCTGCACGAGCACGCCGAAGTCTTCAAGATGCGGAAGACCGGCCCGGTCCCGGTGCTGCTGCCCACCCGCGTCGCCGCCGTGGTTCTCGCCCGGAACAACTGGAAGCTGCCCCCGCTGAAGGGCATCAGCTCTGTTCCCCTCCTCAGCCCTGACGGCCAGCTCCAACTCCGGGAGGGGTACAACCCGGCGACCGGGTGGTTCTACGCTCCCCGCATCCGGATCAAGGACGTCCCGGAGAACCCGACGGCCGCCGACATCGCAGCGGCGCAGGAACTGGTCGTCGGGAAGATGCTCGGCGACTTCCCCTGGATGAAGGCCAGCGACCTCGCCCAGTTCGTCGGCGCACTCTTCATCCCGCTCCTGCGGTCGATGATCCCCGACCCGACTCCGATGTGGGCGATCACGGCGACCAACCCGGGCTCCGGCAAGTCGTTGCTCTCACGGATCTTGGCCGAGCTGTTCGGGATCAAGGGGGCCACCTGGGGCACCGACAACGGCGAACAGCGGAAGGTCATCACCTCCGTGATGATGGAGACGGGCGCTCCGGTGGCCGTCTTCGACAACCTGCCGACCGGCCACACCATCCGCTTCCCGGTGATGTCGGAGCTGATCACGTCCGCCACCTGGAGTGACCGCATCCTCGGCCGGTCGGAGATCGTCGCCCTGCCGAACAATCTGCTCTGGGTCGTCAACGGCAACAACCTGACCGTCGGCGATGACCTCGGCCGCCGAACCATCTGGTGCCGACTGGACCCGGACGTCCGACCCGACACCCGGGACCCCTCGAACTTCGCGGCCGGCGACCTCAACGAGTGGTTGCAGCTCCACCGCGCCGAAGTCCTCCACGCCCTGCTCACCCTGCTGTGCGGCTGGGTCGCCGCGGGGATGCCGAAGACCAGCCACCACATGGCCTCCTTCGGTGCCTGGCCTCGCACCCTCGGCGGCATCCTCAACTGGATGTGCCTTCCCGGCTGGTTGGAGGACCGCGAGGAGATGATGGAGGACGCCGACGAGGACGCGATGGAGTGGGCAGCCTTCCTCGCCGCCTGGCACGAGGAGCTGGGCACCAAGGAGTACACCTCGCAGAACCTGGTCGACTTCGCCTTCGCTGCGGCCACCGGCGTCAGCGCGGCCTCCAACCTCAGCCGCGTCATGCCGACCAACGGCGACAAGATCCCGAACTCCAAGCAGCTCGGCAAGTGGCTCCGAGCCCGACAGGGGCGGTTCTTCAGCGGCTACCGGATCATGTCCCGCCGTGACGCCCGGCAGAAGATCAACTACTGGAGGGTGGAAGGCCCGGCCCCCACCAAGCAGTAGCCGCATCAGCTCTGACGAAAGGCCCGCCCGGTATCCGTGCGGGCCTTCGTCATGTCCGCGCAGCGTGTGGTTCCGGGCAACTACACCCCGCACTGCCCGCACTACCCGCACTGCCCGCAAAAACGCAGGTCAGCGCCCATGCGGGTAGTCCGGCCGCCTCTGCCCGCGCGGGTAGTCACTGCCCGCACTGCCCGCACTGCCCGCCACCTCGGCTGTGCGGGTAGTTGCGGGTAGTCCGATCTTGCATTCTGGACACTACCCGCAACGCTCTGACCAGCAAAGATGCGGGTAGTACGGGTAGTGCGGGTAGTTCTTTTAACTCTGTGACTTCTGTGATTAGAGAACAGTCCCGAGTCCCCGGGTGAAGAAGCCACCCCGCGCGGGTAGTGCGTTGCCCGTGCTGTAGGACGGCGGCGTCCGCGCCCGGTGGCTTCTTCGCTTTGACGGTCCGGTGACCTGCCGGTTTGCTGGCATGCTGGCCTGCCCGCGTGCTGGCGTGCTGGCACGCTGACGTGTTGGCGAGTCAGCGCGCGAGCACGCTCGAAGTGCTGGCAAGCTGGCGGGCTGACGGCAGGTGCCGACCAGGACGGAGAGGGGCGAGGCGATGGCAGCTAGGCGTACGGCTGTGATCAACAACAGGGGAGGTGTGGGCAAGAGCGACCTGACGCTCCGGCTCGGTGCCGCCCTGGCGAAGCGCGGCCGCCGGGTCGGCCTGGTCGACTTCGACCCGCAGGGAAACCTCTCGCGTCGGGCGGGCTGGACCTACAACGAGGCGCAGCCGCAGATCACGGTGAGCGAGGCGGTGCAGGCCGACCGCGTCGGCGCGATGCGCCAGGTCTGGACCCCGGTGCAGTGGAAGTCTCCGTACGCGGAGCGCATGCTGCTGGCCCCGGCCTGGCTGGAGCTGGAGAACCGGTACGCCGAAGCGGGCCTCCCTGGCTCGCACCTCCGTCTCGCCCGCGTCCTCCAGGGCGCCGACGAGGACCTGGACGACGTCCTCATCGACTGCCCGCCGTCCCTGTTCCACCTGACGCAGATGGCGATGTCCGCTGCCGACGGAGTGCTCATCGTGACCCGAGCCGAGATCGACTCGATCCTCGGCGCGAAGCGCGTGCGGACCTTCATCGATGAGAAGGCGCACGCCCTGCACGCAGATGACCTCCGGATCGACGGCGTGGTGGTCAACGACTACGAGCAGGGCAAGCCGCGGCAGCGCCAGCAGCTCGCCAGCGTCCGCCGGCTGTTCGGCGACCTGGTCTGGGATCCGGTCATCGCCCGCCGCGAGGTCATCGCCAACGCCGCCAACGACTACGTCCCGCTGGAAGACGCCAAGGGCTCCCAGCTCACCCAAGCGGTCGCCAGCTTCGAGCTGCTGGCCGACACGTACGAGAAGAGGATCACCGCCTGATGGCCCCCCGCCACAACTTCGAGACCCCCGACGACGTCCCCGAGCCGCGCCTTACGCCGAACACCGGCGGGGTGAAGGTGGGCGCGGACCTCGTCGGCCGGCGCCCGACGCGGAAGGCGGGCGACTGGAAGTCCTTCTCCAGCTACCTCCCCGAGGACCTCCAGCGGCGGTTCCGGTCGGAGTGCGTGTTGGCCGGGATCGAGGTCCGCCAGGGCCTGGACGAAGCGGTCCGTGCATGGCTGGAGGCCCGGCAGGCTGACAAGCCCGCAGGCTGACACGCTGGCGGGCTGGCATGCTGGCACGTCAGCGTGCAGGCACACAGCTCTGAGCAGCACAAAGAGCCCCACACCGGTCGGTGTGGGGCTCTCGTGTCGTGCGGCCGGACTTCCTACCGCTCGCCGCTCGGCTCGCTCTCCCGGGCGAGAGGGGCGAGCAACCGCGCCAGCTCGTGCAGCCCGTCGCGGACGACCAGGTGGTCAGCGGCGGGGAGCCGCGCCGTGCGGCCGTCGCCGACCTCGACCTCCTGGTGCGCGTCCTCGTGGGTGAGTCGGACCGTGGCGGACCGGCCGCCCGCCAGCAGCAGCTCGGCCGACAGCGACCCGACCACCGGCAGGCCCTCCTTCAGGTTGCTGTCGACCAGCCCGGCGTTGCGGGCCTCCAGCTCGGGGGCCGGCACCTTGGCGGCCAGGTGCTCGTGGACGTGGAGCGAGGCCCGGCGCAGCCGCTCCACGACGTCCTCACCCTCGGCGAGCTGGTCGTCGGCGTCGGCCTCGACCAGCCGGGCGAACGCGCACAGCGCGATGGCGAGCTGCCCGGCGGCCTCCCCGAGCGGCTCGGCCTGGTCGCGGGGGCCGGTGGCTGCGGGCATCAGCACGTCCAGGGCGTGCCGGGCGAGCTGGTGCACGGCGGATGGGTCCAGAGGAGCGGGCGGCGTGAGCTGGCCGGGCACGGCCGTGGTCTCGTACGTCGTCATGGGTTATCCCTCCTGCGGAGTGAGCAGAGCTGCGATCCAGTCCGGGAGCGGCGCCACGGGCACGTCACGGGCGATGAGGTACGGCAGGCCGCCGACGATGGAGCCGGGGCCGACGAGGTACCCGCCGCGTCGGCGGCCGGGGCCGCGGACGTCGATCCCGGGTCCGAGCGGGGACCGCCCGCCGGAGACGCTGCCGATGGTGCAGTCCGCCGGCACCCGGAAGTACAGGTGCAGGCCCTGGTGCGGCGTCATCACGGTGAAGGTCTCGGGCCAGTCGGTCAGGCCCCGGATGTCGAGCTGAGCGCGCAGGGTCTCGATGCCGTTGACGGCCTCGGGGAACATCGGTACAGCGGTTATCGGCGAGAACGATCATGGTCAGGGTGTGAGTGCGCTGACCCGGTTCTCGTACTCGCGGCGGGCCCTGCGCTGGACCGGGACCGCAGGGGCGCCCTGGGCGCCCCGTCCACGCGGGCCCCGCCCCTCCGCCCGCGCGGCCGGGGCATGGGGACACGAGTTCCTGCCCGGGCCGCCGGGGAGCCGGCGCCCGGGTGCGGGGGCGGCGACCGCCACACCGTGCTCGGCTTCATCCGCCCTCGTCCCCCCCCCTCGCCGGGGCAGGGGGGGCGCACTGGTCGACCGGCACACGGGCCGTTCGCCGGCGGTTTCCGGGAGGGCCCGTGCGGCGGGGCGGTGACGCGCAGGCCGCCGCCCCGGACGGCCGGCGGGCGGTTCGGGGCGGCGGGCGAGCGGCCCGTGGGCTCTGCGGACGCCGACGGTCGCCGTACGGTCCGTGTTCCGCATCACGTCGCCCGGATCGACGATCGGGAGAGCCTCACGGCCGACCGTGTGCGGGACCGGCGGCGGCCCGCGCCGGATCGCATCCCGGGGCGGGGTCCGCCGCAGCCGCGCGGAGCCGGTCGGGCCCGACGGGTGTGGCCCACCGCACTCCGTCTCCGGTGTTCGAACTGTACGCTTTCACGCTGTCTGCCCTTCGTGCCCTCTGCACACCGAGCCCGGCACCCGTGGGCTCCGTTTCGTCGCGAGCCCCCACAAGTCAGGAACATGAGCAACATCACGTACCCCTGCCCGAACCCCTCCGAGACGACCCGGCGGCGAGGCGAACCCGGGGAAGCGGGACCGGTTCGTGACGAGGTGCAGGTCGGATTTCTCCAGTTCGCCCCCCAGGTCCGCTCGGAGAAGGAGAACGTGGAGTTCATCCGTTCGGCGGTTCGCGGGGTCACGGAGGCGCTTGTCGTCCTGCCGGAGTTCTTCCTCGGAAGCTATCGAGCGCACTCGCGCGTGTTTTCCGGCCAAGGAGAGCTGGCGCGACAGCTCGGACCTCTGCTTGCCGCATCCGCGGAGCAGGGGATCAGTTTCGTCGGAAGCCTTCCCGTGCGCTCCGCCGGCAACAGTTTCAACCGCGCGGTGGTGATCGAGTCGGGCAGGGTCTTCCCCGTGCACGACAAGACGAGGCTGTTCGGTGCCGAGCTGGACGTTTTCAGCAGGGGGAGGGCCTCGCACCGGATCGTCGACATCGCGGGCCTGCCGAGCACGGTGCAGATCTGCCTGGACATCGTCGACCCCGAGCCGGCTCGTTCCGCAGCGGCGGCCGGTGCGGGCCTGATACTGAGCCCCTCCACCGTGTCGGTCGAGTTCCTGCGGATCATCCACCAGGCGAGGGCGTTGGAGAACCAGGTCGTCAGCGTCTTCTGCAACAGGCACGGCGCGGAGGAGGACGGGACCATTTACCTGGGGCGCAGCGCCGTCTTCTTTCCCGACGGCACCGAGGTCTCGGCGCCCTCCGACGAGGACGCGCTGGAGATCCGTACCGTCCGCGCCGAGCAGTTCGACCGTTGGAAGGCCGTCCGGCGGAACGTTCTGGGGATCCGACCGGCCGGAAGCGCTACCGGGCACCCTGCTTGACCAGGAGACGGTCTTCCAGGACGAGTGCGTCGAGGTTCATGTCCAGGAAGGCCCGGCACGCGTCGGACGGTGTCTCGACCAGGGGCTCGTCACGCCGGTTGAACGAGGTGTTCAGCAGGATCGGCACGCCCGCGCGTTCGTCGAAGCGCTCCAGCAGTTCGTAGCAACGCGGATCCTGACTGCGGCGCAGGGTCTGCACACGGGCCGTACCGTCGACATGGGTGACGGCCGGGATCAGCGCACGCGCGCCGGGGCGTACTTTGACGGCGCGCGCCATGAACGGACTCGGCTGATCAAGTTCGAAGAATTCCCCGGCCCGTTCCTCGACGGTCATCGGGGCGAGTGGTCGGAACCACTCGCGCTCCTTGACGGACGAGTTGATGTGGTCCCGCATCCAGGGCCGGCGGGGGTCGGCCAGGATGCTGCGGTGGCCCAGTGCCCGCGGGCCGAGCTCCGACCGTCCCTGCCACCAGCCGATCACCTCTCCGTTCGACAGCCGGGTGGCCACTTCGGGCAGGAGGTCGGAGTCGTCCATGCGCACGCACACGACGCTCGCTCCTACCTCCCGTACGGCCAACTCGATCTGTCCCGCCGAATACTCCGGGCCGTAGTAGGCGGTATGCATCGTGGTGTCCACGGGCAGCGCGCGCCGTTTCACGTCCAGGAACAGCTTTCCCACGGCCTGACCGTCATCGCCGGGAGCGCACACCACGAACAGTTCCTCGAAGGGCCCGTCCCCGGCCACCCGCCCGTTCGCCACGCAGTTCAGCGCGACACCGCCGGCGAGGCAGAGACGGGTGCTGCCGGTCAAGCGGTGGGCCCGGCGGGCCAGGCCGAGAACGATCTCCTCCAGGATCACCTGGCCGGCGTAGGCGATGTCCATGTCGTCCTGGTCGAAGCAGCCCGTCATCGGGGGCCGGGCACGTGCCGCGACGAGGTCGTCCCACAGGGCCTGGTCCTCCGGCGTGGGCGCCGACCACCCGTAGTACTTCCGGCCGAGGGTGTTGGCCAGCACCGTCGTGGTGAACCTCGGATCGATCCGGTAACCGCCGTCCTCCTCCGTCCCGGCGAACACGCGCAGCCTGTCGAGGAAACGCGAAGGCCCGCCGTACGCGGCGAGGGCCATCGTCTTCCCCTCGTCGTGCAGTCGCCCCATCCCCGCCAGGGCGCCCACGGCGCTGTAGAAGTGACCGATCGAGCGTGCCGCGAAAACCCCGCCCGGGTCCGCCTGCTCCTCCACCAGGTGCAGGCCCGCGGCGGTCCCCGCCCAGATGGACGTGGTGACCAGGCGGTCCCCGCAATAGCCCTGGCCATCCACCACCAGCACCGCGGCCTGCTCGAAACCGGAGCCGTGGAACGCGCTCGCGGCGTGGTTGCGATGGTGGTCGTCGACGTGCAGCCCGTCGGCGTTGTCCACGAACTGGTCGCCCGGGCCGCCGAAGTACGGCTGGTAGGCGGGGAGAGACCGCAGGTGGTGATAGGCGGGCCGGGGGTCCCAGCTGTGCTTGCGCCGCTCCCCGACGCGCTCGGACGCCAACGCGACGATCCCGCCGTCGGGCAGGAGCATCGCCACGCCACAGTCATGCCAGGAACCGGCATGGCTGTGGACGAGGGCGGGCAGCGGGGAATTCACGGGTCCGCCTGCTGCGTCAGGCCGGGAAGCCCAGTGAGGCGACCCACGTGTAGTTCGACGACTTGTTGCTGAGCCGGGTGACCACGAAGTCGTCGTACAGCCCCGCCGGCACCTCCGTGTCCACCCGGACACGGACGCTGACGCGAGCGGGCGAGGGCCTGTTCGCCAGGTTGATGTTGACGTTCACGCGGTTGTCGTCCGCGCTTGTCAGCCGGGTGCTCGCCAGCTCCACCTCCCTGAAGTGGAGCGGCTGGGAGGGCTCCGGCTCGTAGAGCACCACGGTGATGAGGTGCCCCGGATAACCGGCGAACGTTTCGACGTTCTCCGTCACGATCTGGAGCGTGGTCGTGTCCGCTCCGCCGGGGTCGGTCTTCAGGAGGGTCAAGGGGATGTCCACGGCGAGCCCGGAGTAGCAGGAGTCGCCGTACACACCGGGTTCGTCGCCCAGGTGTACCCGGCCTTGCCAGACCAACTCGGGCTTGGGACTGAGCATCGTCTGCCTCCCTGTGGTGTGATGCACATGATAACTTCGTAGCGTAGTGAAAAAACAGCGGAGGGTCACTGAAGTGGGGTCCCGTCGCCAGTGGCACCCGGGTGAACGCGACACGCACCGCGCCCGACGAGGCCGGCCGGATCCCCGGCGAAGAAGACCCTCGCCGCCGCCGGCGAACTCCAGCGCGAGCTGACCTACGACGGACTGCGCGCCGCCGAGGCCAAGGGCGCGAAGGGCGGGCACCGCCCCGCCGTAACGGCCACGAAGACCGCCGACGTACGCACCGCCTACCTGGAAGGCCGCTCCATCGCCGCCCTCGCCCTCGACCACGGCGTCAGCCGCGGTGCCATCCGCACCGCCGTCGCCGACCTCCTGCCCGACCACACCGCCAACGAGGACGACGCCCCCCCGGAGGTGCCGGTCACCCTCGACATGCCGGGCAAGATCGCCGACTACCTCCGCACCACCGAGCTGGAGCCCGCCGAGCGCACCGCGCTCGACCAGGGGGTGGCCGTACGGCGCGGCCAGGGCTACACCCTGCGCGTGACGGCCGTCCCCGCCGTACACCGGCAGCTCCTCGCCCGCTGCCAGCCGCTCGACGGTGGCCACGGAGTTCCGGCTGTTCCGGCCCAGTGCAAGGCCCGCTGCGAGTACGAGCACCGGGTCAGCACGCTCACGCCCTAACCATGATCGTTCTCACCGATAACCGCTGTACCGCTGTTCCCCGAGGCCGGTTGAGGGCCGGGCCGTCGGCCTGGTGCACGTCGAGATCGAGGGCGACCACGCGCGAGGCCCGGCAGCCGACGCCGACGTTCGCGCCGTCGGCGAGCAGCTGCACGAGCGCCGCCGGATCGGTTGTGGCCTCCTCGTGCCAGCCGGGCGCCGGGACCCGGCCGCCGGCGGGCAGATGGAACAGGGCCAGGCCCCGGCTCGCCGCGCGCAGGGCGGCCTCGAAGTCGGTCAGCGTGCTCACGCCGCCGCCTCCTCTTCGTCCTCGTAGCAGCAGCACTCGCCGTACGGGTCGCCACCGCCGCCGGCCCCGCACTCCGGGCAGCCGTACGGGTCGTCGTCTTCGTCGTAGTCGCCGGTCGCGGCCCGCATCTCCTCGTGCCGCCAGCCGGTGCACTGGTACTCGCACCCGCAGCCCTTCTCGCACTCGGGGCAGACCATCCCCATCAGCCAGCCGCACCGGTCGCACAGGACCTGGTTGCGCGGGTCGGCCTGCTCCTGGCGGAGGTAGTCGACCGCCTCGCGGTACGTGTTGATGTCGACGTACTCCGCGAGGTACCGCTCCAGGGTCTCCCGCTCGTCGGCGTCGGGGTGGTCCAGGAGCGCGATGGCGCAGGCGTGCTTGATGCCCAGCTCGTCCTTGAGGGCGGCCAGGGCCTTCTTGCGCGCGTGGTTCTTCGGCATCTCAAGCTCTCGTTTCCGCGGCTGCGGTGATCCCAGACTCACCGGCCGCCAAGAGCGAGGCCAGCAAGGGTGATGCGAGGTGGTGGGCGGCTCGGCGCGGAGCACCTTCGGTGTTGCTCGTCCGGTCTGGGCCAGACGAACCGGGCCGCGAGCCGGGCCCACGGTCTCAGTGACCGCAGGCCCGACTGTAGCGAACGACACCGACACTCAGGGCGTGATCCGGACAGACGTCACGCGGTCTTCGTCCGAACGAGGTCGAGGCAGACGCGGGGGAGGTCGGTGACGGCGTCGAGGTCATCGAGGGTGACGCCGTGGGTGGCGGCCGCCGCCAGGAGCGCGTCGAGGAGCAGGGTCGCGTTCTGGCGCTCGTGCAGCGTGGTCCCGTCGCCCAGCGCGTTGATGCGGGTGGTGGTGATGCCGGGTGCGGGCTGGGTGTCGGGCCCGGCCGGGGTGCGGGCGAGAACCGCGCTCGTCTCGTCAGCGATCTGCCGGTACGCGTCCGCGACAGGCCCCGGAGGAAGGTCGGGGAGGGCGGCGTTCAGCGCGGTGACGGCCCGGTACGCGGCGGTGCGCACCTCCTGGTACGGCGTCGGCGCGTCCTGCTGGTACGTCATGAAGACTTCCTCTCAGCCGCATCGACGCGGCTTTGGTGGATGCGGTGGGCCTTGCGGCCGGCGGGCGACTGCATGAGCGTGGTCACGGAGTGCTCGATCATCGCCAAGTGGACGCTGACCGGCGCGGTGACCCGCACCGAGTAGCCCTGCCCCCGGCGGATCGTCTGCCCGGCGTCGAGCGCCTGGCGGACCGCATCGTCGGCGACGTCGACCAGGGTCTCGGCGACCAGGCCGGGCACGTCGACCACCACGACCGGGTCGGCGTCGGCCGCCGCCTGGTGGTGGCCGCCGTCGGCGACGTCGTCCTGGCCGTCGCCGTCGAGCAGCGTCGACAGGTCGTCGGGCACGTCGCGGGCCCCGGCGGAGTCCAGCACCCGCCGGACGGTCTTGGGGGCGATGCCGTACTGCCGGGCGAGGGCCTTCACGGCGGCGCCCTCGCGGTACGCCTCCACCAGCTCGACCACCTCGCCCTCGTCCAGCGCGGACGGACGACCGAGGGTCTTCCCGGCGGCCTCGGCCGCGGCGACGCCCTCGCGGGTGTTCTCCGAGATCATGTCGCGCTGGAACTCCAGCACGGCCGCGAGCACCGAGACCATCATCTTGGTGCCCGGATCGTCCGAGGCGAGGTCGATCCCGGACAGCAGCCCCGACTCCACCCGAAGGTGCAGCCCGCGCCGGATCAGCACCGGCCGCAGGGCCAGGATGTCCGCGACCGACCGGAACAGGCGGGCCGCGTCGGCGATGCGGATCGTGTCACCGACGGCGGCTTCGTCGAGCAGCTTCTTGAAGCCCACACGGTTCAGGGACAGGACCCGGCTGGAGGTCGCCGGGTCCTCGTAGGCCGGGGCGCCGGCGGCGAGCAGCGGCGCCAGGGCGTGCCGCTGCCGGGCGTCGGTCTGTGAGTCCGTCGAATGCCGCAGGTACAGCCGGTCAGCCACGACGGTCTACCTCGGCGTGCCGGGCGGCGCGCTCGGCACGGTCGCGCTTGACGCGTGCCCAGTCGGCGAGCAGGGCCGCCAGGCGGTGCGTGTCGCCCTGGAGCTCCAGCGGGAGGTAGCGCAGGGCCTCCTGGATCAGACGCAAGGCCGCGCGAGCGGAGAACCCGGGCGGGGACTGGGTACAGGCCCGGTGCGCGCACCGGTCGAGCTGGCCCAGCTCCCGGCGCAGCTCCTTGAGCCGGGTCGGGTCGCCCCCGAGGGTCTTCGTCGTCTTCACCCGCGCGGTGAGCTCCTCGCGGATGCAGCCGTAGACCGAGTTCCAGCGGGCGGCGATGGCCCCGGCCTCGTCGGCGTCGACGCCGTTGTCGATGAGCTGAGCGACGTTCACGCGGCGGCCCCGCCGTCCTCGTCGGCGGCCAGGGCGAGGACGGCGGCGTGCTCGTCGGCGTCCATCCCGATGGGCTTCACGCCCTCGGCCTCGTACCCGAGCCACAGCTTGCGCTGGCCGTCAGCCCACCGGCGCAGCAGGTCGCGGGCCTCGTCGGCGGTGATGTCCAGAGCGGTGGCGACCTGGTCCCAGGTGGCCCCCAGCTCGATGGCCTCGCGCACCCGGCTGGCGCGCTCCATCGCGATGTCCCGGCGAATCGAGGTTCCCAGGGCGAGAGCGGCGAGCGAGTCGCCGGCGTCGCCGCGCTCGATCTCGTACGGGAAGTCGGCGGGGAGCCGCCGGTTCATCAGCCGGTCGGTGTGCTCGGTGAACTTCTCCATCTGCCACATCAGCGGGACGGGCCCGCCGGCCTCGCTGCGGACGTCGTCGGGACGCCGCACGGTCAGCCCGTTCCACCGCTCGTGCTCGCTCGTGCTCACAGAGGTCTCCCTTGGTTCGGCCGCGCCGGGGCGGCGAGGCTTCCGTTCACCACCCTAGGGGGGCGAAATGGGGGGGCGCAAGTACGGAATGGATTCCAATGGATCGGGAGCCCCTGAGAGGCGGGTTTTCATCCGTTTGGGTGATCTGTCCCAATGGATCGTGCGAGGGAGGCTAAAACGACCGTTTCCGCCCCCCGGTGTGAATGGATCACCGATAGGCTGCTGCCCCATCCCGGAAGGACCGCCCGATGCCGAGGCCGACCACCATCACGTGCACCCGCTGCAAGACGAGCGTCCCGGTGCCGGCGGACCGTGACCACCGACCTCTGTGGGATGCCGGGTGGCGCTGGATCTGCTCCCAGGGGCTCTACTCGTGCCCGGACTGCCCGCCCGTGATCGTGGTGGACACGGAAGGTCGGCACCGGCGCGGCCCTGGCGCGGATGCTCCGCTCGCCAGCATCTCCGCGTAGCGGCTCGGATCGGTTTGGCGTCCCGGCCTGTGTCGTCGCCGCGGATGCAGCCCGTCGACCTCCATGCTGATTCCATGAGCACCCGGAAGCTGTGGACGATCGAGCAACTCGATGGAGAGGTCTGGAAGAGGGCCCTGGTCCATGTGCCCTGCAAACAGACGGATGACGAGGCTCGGCAGGCTCTCCGCGACCTCGTCGCCGCCAACTCGCACCTGCCGTGGCGGGCGGTGGAGGTGACTCGGCATCCGGACGGTACCGAGGTGACCACCGTGCTCACGGGCAGGTAGGACCGTTCCCGCCCCCCGATCGGAATGGATTCGGGTAGCGTACGGACTACGCAACGCGAGCTCCCAGGAGGACGACCATGCCCCTGAGCTTCGACCCGCAGCAGGACGCTTTCGGCGTCAGCGACGATGGTCTCCACCACCGCCTCGGGCGCACGCGGTACGCGTTCGACGGGACACCCTTCACTCTCTGCGGGCGGAATGCTGTGGAGCTGTCTGGCCGGGTGGGCATCACGTGCCCTCAGTGCATCGAGGCGCTCACACCCTCCGTCCAAGGTTCCTGAGCCGCACGTTCTGCCGCTCGAAGGCGTCCTCGCTGCGGGGTCGCCTTCGACCGTTGGCGGGCGCCCGTACGATGACCACCGTGACGACCCGCCGCGCTCTCGGAGCTGGCCCCGAAGTTCCCGCCCAGGGTATCCGTGCCGCAGAGGCCGACCTCCTCGCCACCCTGCCCGGGATCTGGCTGCCCGACCTGGACGAGCTGCGGGCCCGTGGCGTCCTCGACGCCCGCCCGGCGAGTACAGCGGCCGAAGATCCAAAACCGGCCCCGCAGGGTGCCGCCTCCGGCGCGTTCTCCGACGCCCGCGTGTGATTGGACGTTGGGGAGCGCCAACGGGGCCCACAGGGGCGCACAGCGGTTTTCGCAGGTCGGCGGCCTGATCACCGGTAACCCGTGTGGCGGATGCCCGATCTGCCCGACTCCGCATGTGACGTCATGGCGTCATGGCCCCGTGGCGTCACGGTGGCACCCGGGACAGCCGTCCCCCACGGGAGACCGATGATCACACCGGGTACCCCGGGTACCCGCCCGCCGCCGGCCACCAGCTCCACCCGCCCGGAGGGCGCCCGCAGATCGACATCTCCCTGCATCTCTACTTCCCGCCCGCACGCAATGCCCGTGGTGGACCGGCCCCCGGCCCGGCCTGGGGGAAGAAGCCACCGGTCCCCGGGCTTCCTCCACCACCAGGCGGTGGGCGGCGCGCGGAAGCGTCATGACCAGCGGCGCCCGCGCGGCGGTGGCTTCTTCCTCCCACGACGGCCGCGAGCCCGAGACGCAAGCGAGTGAGCCTGCTATCTCGCGCGCGGTGGGGCGGTCCCGGAAGTCCCACAAAGCCCGCGACGGTAGCGGCAGCCGTCTGTACGGTCCGCGCCCATGACAGACACCAATGCGACTCAGCCCGCCCGCCGCCGCCCGCGCCGCCGGGGTCGCCCCTCCCTGCTGACCCCGACGGTGATGGACCTCCTCACCCGGGCGACGGCCGTGGGCCTGCCGATGACGCAGGCCGCCGACGCCGCCGGGGTCGGGCGATCGACCTTCCTGCGTTGGATGAGCGAGGGCGAGGACCTGGTCGAGGAGAAGCAGGGCGGGCAGCTCGACGTGAACTCGCCCGATATCCGCGCGGCGCTCTACGCCCGGGTCACCCGCGCCCGTGCGGCGGCGGCCGTCCGCGCCACCGGCCACATCGAGGAGGCGGCCCGCGGCGCCGTCGTCTCCGAGACCTACCGGACGTGGACCGACCCCGTCACCGGCGAGCACCGCAGCGAGCGACGCGTCCGCCGGCGGCCGGGCGACTGGCACGCGTCGGCCTGGCTCCTCGACCGGTTCGACCCGAACCCGAAGTCGCTCGACGAGCTGCTGGATGAAGAGGACGCACGGCAGCGCGCCCGGGAGACCCCGATGGAGCGCGCCCTGACCCCGCACCTCCAGGACCTCGCGCAGCGCCTGCAGAAGACCCTCGCGCAGTACCAGGAGGAGGACGGCACGCCACCCGAGCCGCGCTCGTGACGCGCAGTCGTACACCTCTGGCACTGTTGCCCCCGCCGGGTTTCGTGGGGACGGAACTCCGGCCCGCGCCGGGGCGCCTCGTAGGGTTCCCGGATGACCACCAGCACGACACCAGAGCCGCTCGACAACGACGACCAGGAGCACGGCGAGCCCGTCGCGACGTACGAGACGGTGCGCGTCCGCGACCGCCTGGTGCAGCGCACCTGCGGGTGGTGCGGCGTCGTCCTGCGGTACGGCGGCGTCGGCCGGCCGCCCAAGTTCTGCTGCGACGACCACCGCAAGAGGTGGCACGAGCGGGAGAACGCGAAGAAGGCGCTCGGCCTCGACACGACGCCCCCGGAGCCCGTTCGTGAGGTCATCGAGCGCACCGAGACTCGCGTGCGTACGGTCGTCCGCAAGGGCCCCACGGTGCTCCAACCGGTTCCCGCGCGTCCCGAACCGGGACAGGCGAACCTGCGCTTCCCGGAGACGATGGAGGACTGGCACACCATGCTCGCCCTGCTCCAGGTCGACGCCTCCAAGCTGCGCGGGCACCCCCGCGAGAACGAGCTGCGCGTCCTGCTGCGCGAGCTGGTCACCGACGACTTCCCCGGCACCGTGGAGTCGGCCCCGCCCCGGACGGTCGACGGCTGGTACGCGCACCTGCGCCA
>NZ_JAWCTQ010000066.1:0-29397 GCF_032423885.1 Streptomyces tamarix
GCTAGGGGGGGCCCCCGGGCGTGCTCCCGCGCCCGCCGCCCCGCCCCCCCGCCCGGGGGGGCCCCCGGGCGCCACCGGCGGGGACGCCGGCGGCCGGGGGGCCGCGGGCTTCCGCGTGGGGTGGGACGGGGAGGTCAGAGGCCGACTTCCCGCATCAGCATGCCGACCTCGGTGTTGGTCAGGCGGCGCAGCCACCCCGACTTCTGGTCGCCCAGCTGGATCGGGCCGAAGGCGGTCCGTACGAGCTTGTCGACGGGGAAGCCCGCCTCGGCGAGCATGCGGCGCACGATGTGCTTGCGGCCCTCGTGGAGCTGCACCTCGACCAGGTAGTTCTTGCCCGTCTGCTCGACCACCCGGAAGTGGTCGGCGCGGGCGTAGCCGTCCTCCAGCTGGATGCCCTCCTTGAGCCGCTTGCCCACCTCGCGCGGGAGCGGGCCCGTGACGGCCGCCAGGTAGGTCTTCTTCACGCCGTACTTCGGGTGCGTGAGGCGGTGGGCCAGCTCACCGTGGTTGGTGAGCAGGATGATGCCCTCGGTCTCCGTGTCGAGCCGTCCGACGTGGAAGAGGCGGGTCTCGCGGTTGGTGACGTAGTCGCCCAGGCACTGGCGGCCGTCGGGGTCCTCCATCGTGGAGACGACGCCGGCGGGCTTGTTCAGCGCGAAGAAGAGGTACGACTGGGTGGCCACGGTCAGACCGTCGACCTTGATCTCGTCCTTCTCCGGGTCGACGCGCGTCCCCTGCTCGACGACGATCTCGCCGTTGACCTCGACGCGGCCCGCGTCGATCAGCTCCTCGCAGGCGCGCCGCGAGCCCATGCCGGCGCGGGCGAGCACCTTCTGGAGCCGCTCGCCCTCCTGGCCCTGCTGCGCGGGCTGCTGCGGCCTGCCCGCGTACCGCTCGCGGTTACGCTCCTCGATCCGGGCGTCCAGCTCGCGCGGGCGCGCCGGGGCCGTGCGCCCGCCGTCGCGTCGGGGGGACTGCCGGGGGCCGCCCTTGGCGCCCCCGCGGGCCGCCGCGCCGCGTCCGCGCCGGGGGCCGTCGGCGGGGCCGCCGCCCACGTCGTAGCTGCGCTCCTCGGGGCGGGGGCGGCGCGGGTTGGACGCCCCCTGCCGGCGGTCGTCGCGGCTGTTACCGGCACCCCGGTAGTTGCCGCGGCCGCCGCTGCTGCCGCGGCCGCCGCTGTTGCCACCACGGCTCCCGCCGTTGTTTCCGCTGCTGTTCCTGCCGCTGCTGCTTCGCATCAAAGTTCCGTCTTGTCGTCTGCGTCCTCGGAATCCGGTGCATCCGGATCGAACGACGGCGCCCCTTCCCGTGACTCGGCCTCGATCGCGTCCGCCTCGGGGAGGAAGGGCGCGAGCTCCGGCAGTTCGTCCAGGCCGCGCAGGCCCATCCGCTCCAGGAAGTAGTTCGTCGTCCTGTACAGCATCGCACCTGTTCCGGGTTCCGTGCCCGCCTCCTCCACCAGACCGCGCTGGAGGAGGGTGCGCATGACCCCGTCGCAGTTCACGCCGCGGACCGCGGAGACGCGGGAACGACTGACCGGCTGCCGGTACGCGACGACCGCCAGGGTCTCCAGGGCGGCCTGGGTGAGACGGGCCTGCCGGCCGTCGAGGACGAAGTCCTCCACGGCGGGGGCGTACGCGGGCCGCGTGTAGTACCGCCAGCCGCCCGCGACGGGGCGCAGCTCGAAGCCGCGGCCCTGGGCGTCGTACTCGTCGGCCAGCTCGCGCAGCGCGGCGGCGACCTCGCGGCGGGGGCGCCGGAGCACCTTGGCGAGGTGCTCCTCGGTCGCCGGCTCGTCGACGACCATGAGGACCGCCTCCAGGGCGGGCTTCAGTTCCAGGGCGTCCGTCACGCCTCCTCCTCCTGTTCTGGCTGCTCCGGCTCCACGGCCCGGTCGAACTCGTCGGTGACCACCGCCTCGGCGTCGCCGCCGGTCCAGCGGACGGTGAGCTCGCCCAGCGGGTCGTCCTGGTCGAGGGCGACGGCCTTCTCCCGGTACAGCTCCAGCAGGGCGAGGAAGCGGGCGACGACGGTGAGGGTGTCGGCCGCGTCCGCGGCGAGTTCGCCGAACCGGAGCTCGCCGTGCTCCCGCAGCCGCGCCACGACGATCCCGGCCTGCTCGCGGACGCTGACCAGCGGGGCGTGGACGTGGTCCACGTACACCTGCGGCCTCGGCTTGGGCCGCATGGCCCGCACGGCCAGCCTGGCGAAGCCCTCGGGGCCGATGCCGAGGACCACGTCGGGCAGGAGCGCCGCGTGGTGCGGCTCCAGGCCGACGGTACGGGGGTGGCGGAGCTCCTCGTGGTCGAGGCGGGCCCCGAAGAGACCGGCGACCTGCTTGTACGCGCGGTACTGGAGGAGCCGGGCGAACAGCAGGTCCCGGGCCTCCAGCAGCGCGAGGTCGGCCTCGTCCTCCACCTCGGCCGCGGGCAGCAGCCGGGCGGCCTTCAGGTCGAGGAGCGTGGCGGCGACGACGAGGAACTCGGTCGTCTGGTCGAGGTCCCCGTCGGGGCCCAGGGCACGGATGTGCGCCATGAACTCGTCGGTGACCCGCGAGAGGGCGACCTCGGTGACGTCCAGCCGATGCCTGGCGATCAACTGGAGCAGCAGGTCGAAGGGCCCTTCGAAGTTGGCCAGCCGCACGGTGAACCGCCCGTCCCCGCGGGGGCCACCGGCGTCGCGGGGACCGCCGGCGTCGCGGGGACCGCCGGCGTCGCGGGGACCGCCGGCGTCGCGGGGACCGCCGGCGTCGCGGGGGCCGCCGGCACCGCCCGCGCCGTCCGCCGATCCACCGGCGGCCTCTCTGGCCGGTCCATCGGTGATCGCCCCGGACGGCCCGCCGGCGATCCCGCCGGACGGTCCGCCGGTGGCCTCCCCGGCCGGTCCGTCGGCCGTCTCCCCGGTCGTCGTGTCCGGGCGGGGCGGTTCGTCGCGCGGGGGCGGGGCGGCGGGGCGGGCGGGGGCCCCTGTGGCGGGACGGGATCCGGGGCCCGGGGGCACGGCCGGGCCCCGGCCCAGGGGGCGGCGGCGCGAGGGGGTGGGGGGCATCGTGGTCCAGGGGCGTGCGGGAGCGGCGGCCCGTAGGCTACCGGGCGCGCCCGCCCGACGGCGCGCTACGCGCGCGAGGAGGCCCGCTCAGCGGCCTCTCAGCCGCCGTACGAGGATGCTCGCGTCCCCCCGGGACTCCAGGTCGGCCAGGACCACCGCGACGGCCTCGCGGACGATGCGCCCGCGGTCCACGGCCAGCCCGTGCTCCCCGCGCAGGACCAGGCGCGCGTGCTCCAGGTCCATCAGCTCCTCGGCGGAGACGTACACGGTGATCTTCTCGTCGTGGCGCTCGCGCCCGCTGGGCCGCCGGTTCGGGGAGCGCCGCCCCCGCCGGGCGGCCGGTGCGCCCGCCGCGGCCCCGGAGGCCGCGGCGGCGGCCCTGGGCGCCGCCCCGGCGGCCGTAGCGGCCCTGCCGGTCTCCGGCTCGTCGGCCGCCCGCGCCCGGGGCCGCCGCGCGGCCTCGGTGTCCCCCGCCGCCGTCGCCGCGTGCTCCTCGGACGGGGGGTCCTGCTCACCGCCCTGCCCGGGCACCCGGGCGGGCTCCTCCGCGGGCTGGCGCCGGGGCGTGGACGCCTGCAGCGCCGTGCCCCCGGTCGTACGGAACAGCTCGTCGGCTCCCGGGAGACTCACTCGGCGTGACACCGGGCGAGCACCTCCCTGGCGAGCTGGCGGTAGGCGGCCGCGCCGACCGAGTTCGAGGCGTACGTGGTGATGGGCTCGCCCGCGACCGTGGTCTCCGGGAAGCGGACGGTCCGGCCGATGACCGTGTGGTAGACGTGGTCGTCGAAGGCCTCGACCACGCGCGCGAGGACCTCGCGGCTGTGGACGGTCCGCGAGTCGTACATCGTGGCGAGGATGCCGTCGAGTTCGAGGTCGGGGTTGAGCCGCTCCTGGACCTTCTCGATGGTCTCCGTGAGCAGCGCGACCCCGCGGAGCGCGAAGAACTCGCACTCGAGCGGCACTATCACCTTGTGGGCGGCCGTCAGCGCGTTGACGGTCAGCAGGCCGAGGGACGGCTGGCAGTCGATCACGATGTAGTCGTAGTCCTGCAGCAGCGGCTTGAGGGCGCGCTGCAGCGTCGACTCGCGGGCGACCTCGCTGACGAGCTGCACTTCGGCGGCCGACAGGTCGATGTTGCTCGGCAGGAGGTCCATGTTGGGCACGGCGGTCTTCAGGAGGACCTCGTCCGCCGACATGCCCCGCTCCATGAGCAGGTTGTAGACGGTGAGGTCGAGCTCCATCGGGTTGACGCCGAGGCCGACCGACAGGGCGCCCTGCGGGTCGAAGTCGACCAGCAGCACCCGCCGCCCGTACTCCGCGAGCGCGGCGCCCAGGTTGATGGTCGACGTGGTCTTGCCGACGCCGCCCTTCTGGTTGCACATCGCAATGATCTTCGCGGGCCCGTGCTCGGTGAGCGGTCCCGGGATCGGGAAGTACGGCAGGGGCCGCCCGGTCGGGCCGATCCGCTCGCGGCGCTGCCGGGCGGCGTCGGGCGCGAGGGTGGCCGCGTACTCGGGGTCGGGCTCGTACTCGGCGTCGGGGTCGTAGAAGTGCCCCTCGGGCAGCTCGTCGTAGGCGGCGAAGTGGGTGGACTCTCGGCCACTCTCGTTGCCGGCCATGGCGTTCACGTGTTGGCCGTCCATCGTCTTCATCGTGTGGGGTGTCGTCATGTGCTGGTGCGTCGCGAACGTCCGGACAGCGACGGATCCGACGGCCTCGGGCCCGGACGAGGGACCGCCCTGGCCCGCTGCCGGCGTTCCTGGTTGGCCGACCCCGGGAGTGAATGTCGACTCGTTCACAAGTCGTCTTACCTCCTTGGACGGGACCAGGAAACTTATCGATAGGTCAGCGTGGCACTATGCCGACGGTTGGCGACTCTATGGCGTGTCACCGCTCCGCAGCAACACAATCGGCCGGACGCGGCGGGATGTGTCGGCGCCCGAACGCCTTCCTGTCAAGGGTGTGGGGCCGCCGATCCCGGCGGTTCGCGGGTGTGCGAAACGGCTAAAGGGTTACGTTCGAGGCGACTTGAACGGACGCGCGCGCGGGCGGACACGCGTCCGGCCGGACCTCGTCCTGCAAGGTCCGGCCGGATGCGTGAGGTTGACGACCCCGTTGACCCCGTACGGGTCGATCGCCTTGGGTGATCGGGCGGTTGGCGGGGAGTGAAGCCGCGTCAGCCGATGAGGGAGGCGAGCTCCACGTGGTCGAGGCCGTGCGCCTCGGCGACCTCCTTGTACACGACCTTGCCGTCGTGGGTGTTGAGGCCCTTGGCCAGCGCCGGGTCGCGGCGCAGCGCCTCGGCCCAGCCGTTGTTGGCCAGCGACACGATGTAGGGCAGCGTGGCGTTGGTCAGGGCGTAGGTGGAGGTGTTCGGGACGGCGCCGGGCATGTTCGCCACGCAGTAGAAGATCGAGTCGTGGACCCGGAAGGTCGGCTCGGCGTGCGTGGTGGGACGCGAGTCCTCGAAGCAGCCGCCCTGGTCGATCGCGATGTCGACAAGGACACTTCCGGCCTTCATGCGGGACACGAGCTCGTTGGTGACCAGCTTCGGGGCCTTGGCGCCCGGGATGAGGACGGCACCGATGACGAGGTCGGCCTCCAGGACGGCCTTCTCCAGCTCGAAGGAGTTGGACATGACGGCCTTGACCTTCGTACCGAAGATCTTGTCGGCCTCGCGGAGCTTGTTGATGTCGCGGTCGAGCAGGGTGACGTCGAAGCCCATGCCGATGGCGATCTGCGCGGCGTTCCAGCCGGAGACGCCGCCGCCGATGACGACGGCCTTGGCCGGGATCACGCCGGGCACACCGCCCGGCAGGACGCCGCGTCCGCCGGCCGCGCGCATCAGGTGGTACGCGCCGACCTGCGGGGCGAGCCGGCCCGCGACCTCGGACATCGGGGCGAGCAGCGGCAGCGCGCGGTTCGCGGTCTCGACGGTCTCGTACGCGATGGCGGTGGTGCCGGACTCCAGCAGCGCGTCCGTGCACTCGCGGGAGGCGGCCAGGTGCAGGTACGTGAAGAGGGTCTGGTCCTTGCGGAGGCGGTGGTACTCCTCGGCGATGGGCTCCTTGACCTTCAGCAGCAGGTCGGCGGTGGCCCAGACCTCGTCGGCGGTGGGGAGGATCCGCGCTCCGGCGCCCACGTACTCGTCGTCCGTGATCGAGGAGCCGACACCGGCGTTCTGCTCGACGAAGACCTCATGGCCGTTGCGGACGAGCTCGTGCACGCCGGCCGGGGTGATGGCGACGCGGAACTCGTTGTTCTTGACCTCGCGGGGGATGCCGACCTTCATCGTCGATCACGGTCCTTGAATCAGGGGTATTGGGGGCAAAGCGCTCTACGGCGATACATACCCGTGTGTTTCAGGACACACAGGGATACACCGCGGTTAAACGCGGCGGACCCAGTCTAATGAAGGACTTCCCCGTGTCTAGCCTTACAAAGCATTAATTTTTCTGGGAACCACTACGGATTTCGTAGGCAGAGGGACCGGGTCGGTCGAAAGGTCCCTGACCTGCGGGGCCGGACCGCGCGGCCGGCCCCCCGGGGCGGAGGAGCCGCTCGGCGGCCGCGCGGTGCAACCGGGCCGCGGCGGGGTCGCCGAGCCGGTCGAGCGTGTCGGCGAGGCGGAGCCGCAGGGCGGCGTGGAGCCGTACGTCACCGGCGCGGCGCGCCCACTCCACGGCCTCCTCGCAGGTGCGCAACGAGTCTTCGGGGCGGCCCGCGTACTCCTGCACCCGGGCCGCCTCGCTCAACGCCCGCGCGTGGCCCGGCACATCCGCGAGGCGCCGGTAACCGGCCGCCGCCGCACGCCAGTTGCGCAGCGCCTCGCCGTAGCGGCCGGCGTACGTGTGGACGGCGCCGAGGCGTCCGTAGAGCCGCGCCTGGTCGGCCCGCTCGTCCCGCGCGAGGCGCTGCGCGAGGGCCCGGCCGTACCAGTCGGCGGCCCGCTGCCAGTCGCCCAGCTCCTGGTAGGCGCCGCCGACGGATTCCATCGCGCGGCCGGTCGCGTACGGGTCGTTCGCCAGCCGGCCGGCGTCCAGGGCGGCCCGGTAACGGGCCAGGGCGTCGCGGGTGCGGCCGGTGCCGGCGTCCAGGTCGGCGAGGTTCAGCAGGGCGGCGGCCCGCTCCCGGTGCAGGCCGCGGCGCTCGGCGACGTCGAGGACGAGCTGGTGGAGGCCGTACAGCTCGGGCGCGGCCGCCTCGGTGCCGCGGTGCGCGGCGAGGGCCCGCACGAGCGCGGCGACCAGGCGGCGGGCGAGCGTGTCCAGCTCCCCGTCCGCCACCGCGAGGCGCGCGGAGGCCAGCAGGGCGGGCTGCCGCAGCTCCAGCCATTCGGCGGCGGCCCGCCGGTTCGGGAAGCGCAGGGCGCGCGGCAGCCCGGCGAGGCGGCGGCGCGCGGGGGTGCCCTCGGGTTCGGTGACCGCCCTGCACGACTGCAGGAGCCGTACGGTCCGCTCCAGCATGCGCGCCCGTGCGAGCTGCGTCTCGGCGGGGCGGTCCTCGGCTGCCAGCCGCTCCTTCAGGAACGGCATCAGGCACCCGGGCACCTCGTACCGGCCGTGCGGGACCTCCCGTACGAACCCGAGCGCGACGAAGCCGTCGAGCAGCGAGGCGGCGGCCGACACCGAGCAGCCGGCCAGCGCGGACAGGATCTGCGGGTCCGCGCCGCCCAGCGGGGCGAGGGCGAGCAGCCGCAGGGCGCGCGCGCCGGAAGCGGGCAGCGCCTCGTACGCGAGGCGGAAGGCGCGGGCGAGCGGCCGGAGCGCGGCGGGGCGGCCGTCGTCGTCCGGCACCGCGCGCAGCCGCTTGGCCAGGTCGGCGACGGACGCGGCGGGGCGGGCGGCGAGCCACCCGCCGGCCAGGACGAGCGCGGCGGGCTGGCCGGCGCACAGCTCGGTGAGCGTCTCGGCGGCCTGCGGGTCGACGGTGATGCGGACGGAGCCGGCGTAGGCGTCGAGGAGCTCGACGGCGGCCTTGACGTCGAGGCCGCCGATCGTGCAGGGCCGTACGTCGGGGATGCCGGTGAGGGGACCGTGCGCGACGGCCACGACCAGGCACTCGGGGTTCTCCGGGAGCAGGGCGTCCACCTGCTCGGCGTCGGCGGCGTCGTCGAGGAGCAGCAGGGCGCGGCGGTCCCGGAGGGCGGCCCGCAGCAGCGCGCTGACGTCGTCCTCGCCGGCCCCGGCGGGCGCGGCGACGCCGAGGTCGTCCAGGAGCGCGCGGGCGACGCGCTCGACCGGTACGGCGTCGCCGCCCGGCTCGGTGAGGCGGGCCCGCAGCACCCCGTCGCGGTAGCCGCGTTCGAGGTCCCGGACCAGTTCCTCGGCGAGCGCGGTCCGTCCGGACCCGGGCCGCCCGGCGATGAGCAGCACGCGCGCGCGGGGCGCCTTCCGCCCGGCGATCGTGTCCAGTCCGGCCCGCGAGATGTCGGCCCGCAGCGCCTTGATCTCCCGCGTCCGCCCGAAGAACCGCCCCTCGCGGTCGCCCGGCGCGGCGGCCCGGCACCCGTCGTCGCCCCCGCCCCGCCGGGCTCCGGGGGCGGGGGGCCGGGGTCCACCGCCGGCCGGGTCCCGGGCGTCACCGGCCGGGTCGGCGGGGTCCCGGGCGTCGCCGTCAGGGCGGCCGGGGGTGCTCCCGCCGGTCCGCCCGGGACCCGCGGGGGCGTCCGGGCTCCCGCCGGCCGGTGCGGGGACGGACTGCGGACGGCCGGCGCCGGCGGCGGGGGGCTCCGGCCTCCCGCCCGTGTCCCCGCGGTCGTCCCGCGCGCGGCGGGAGGCGTCGGCGCCCGGCCTCCCCGTGTCGTCCGAGCCGGCCGTGGGGCGCTCGGGTCCGCCGATGTTCACCGCCTGATCCGCCACGGGTCACGCTCCCGTCCGCCTGCGCAACGTGCTGGTCCCGCCGGGTCCCCGGACGGGTGATCCGAGCGTAGTTCAGCGCCGGGGGCGTTCCGTGCGGAGCGCGGCCCGCGCATCGCTCGATCGGATCAGACGATCGTCACACCGGCTGACACCGGGCGTACCCCGCGCGCCGGCCCCGCTCACGCCGTGAAGGGCCTCGCCGGCCAGGGCGCCTCCGCCGGGCGCAGCGCGTCGAGGCCGTCGCCCGCCCGCGCGGCGAGCACCGACAGGACACCGACGACCAGGCAGTTGTTGTGCAGGTCCCCCGCCAGGACGCCCCGGGCCAGCTCGGTCAGCGGAACGCGGGCGACCTCCATGTCGGCCTCCTCCTCGGCGGCCTCGAAACGCTCCCCCTCCGCCTCCGACAGGCCGCGCGCGAGGAAGATCCGCACGGCCTCGTCGCAGCCGCCCGGCGTCGTGTACACGTCGGCGAGGACGTGCCACTCCTCCGCCTTGACGTGGGCCTCCTCGTACAGCTCCCGCTGGGCCGCCCGCAGCGGGTTCTCGCCGGGCACGTCGAGCAGGCCGGCCGGGATCTCCCACAGCTTCTGCCGTACGGGGTGGCGGTACTGGCGCAGCACGAGGGCGCGGTCGTCGTCGTCGAGGGCGAGCACGGCGACCGACCCGGGGTGGACCTGGTAGTCGCGGCGTACGACCGCCCCGTCCGGCATGACCACCTCGTCCGTGCGGACGCTCGTCTTGTTGCCCCGGAACGGGGTCTCCGTCGCGGTGACCCGCCACTGGGCCGGCGTGTCCTTGATGGTCATGCGGTCGTCCTCCCTCACACGTGGACCGGGGTGCGGGTCCGTGTGGACCCGCACCCCGGTCAACCGTATCGCCTGCGGCTACGCCGTCACTCGCCGGACTTCGCGGCCCGGCGGCGCTCCACCGCGGCCTTCACCAGGCCGGCGAAGAGCGGGTGCGGCCGGGTCGGCCGGGACCGCAGCTCGGGGTGGGCCTGGGTGGCGACCAGGTACGGGTGGACCTCGCGCGGGTACTCGACGTACTCGACGAGCTTGTTGTCCGGGGACGTGCCGGAGAAGAGGATGCCGGCCTTCTTCTCCAGCTCCGCGCGGTACGCGTTGTTCACCTCGTAGCGGTGGCGGTGCCGCTCGTCGACGTACGGCTGGTCGCCGTAGACCTCGCGGACGATGGAGCCCTCCGCGAGCTTCGCCGGGTACAGGCCGAGCCGCATGGTGCCGCCCAGGTCGCCCGCGCCCTCGACGTACGCCAGCTGCTCCTCCATCGTCGAGATGACGGGGTGGGAGGTGGCGGCGTCGAACTCGGTGGAGTTCGCGTCGGGGATGCCGGCGAGGTTCCGCGCGGCCTCGATGACGATGCACTGCAGGCCCAGGCAGAGGCCGAGCAGCGGGATCCGGTTCTCCCGGGCGTACCGGATGGCGCCGACCTTGCCGTTGACGCCGCGCTCGCCGAAGCCGCCGGGGATGACGATCGCGTCGACGTCGCCGAGCTGCTGGGCCGCGCCGGCCTGGGTCTTGCAGTCGTCGGACGTGACCCACTTGACCTTGACGCGGGCCTTGTTGGCGAAGCCGCCGGCGCGCATGGCCTCGGTGACCGACAGGTAGGCGTCGGGCAGGTCGATGTACTTGCCGACGAGGGCGACCGTGACCTCGTGCTCCGGGTTGTGGACGCGGTCCAGCAGGTCGTCCCACGTGGTCCAGTCGACGTCGCGGAACGGCAGGTCGAGCTTGCGGACGACGTACGCGTCGAGGCCCTCGGTGTGCAGCACCTTCGGGATGTCGTAGATCGACTTGGCGTCGATGGCGGCGACGACGGCCGCCTCGTCGACGTCGCACATCAGGGAGATCTTGCGCTTGATGGCGGTCGGCACGTCCCGGTCGGCGCGCAGGACGATCGCGTCCGGCTGGATGCCGATGTTGCGCAGGGCGGCGACGCTGTGCTGGGTCGGCTTGGTCTTCAGCTCGCCGGACGGGCCGATGTACGGCAGCAGCGAGATGTGCACGACGAAGACGTTGTCGCGGCCGACCTCGTGGCGGACCTGGCGGACGGTCTCCAGGAACGGCAGCGACTCGATGTCGCCGACCGTGCCGCCGACCTCCGTGATGACGACGTCGACGTCGTCGGTGGCCATGCGGCGGATGCGGTGCTTGATCTCGTTGGTGATGTGCGGGATGACCTGCACCGTGTCGCCGAGGTACTCGCCGCGCCGCTCCTTGGCGATGACGGTGGAGTACACCTGGCCGGTGGTGACGTTGGCGGAGCCGTCGAGGTCGACGTCGAGGAAGCGCTCGTAGTGGCCGATGTCCAGGTCGGTCTCGGCGCCGTCGTTGGTGACGAACACCTCGCCGTGCTGGAACGGGTTCATCGTGCCGGGGTCGACGTTCAGGTACGGGTCGAGCTTCTGCATCGTGACCCGCAGGCCCCGCGCCTTGAGGAGCGCACCCAGGCTGGAGGCCGTCAGGCCCTTGCCGAGGGAGCTGGCGACACCCCCGGTGACGAAGATGTGCTTGGTCGTCGTGGATTTGGGCGGCATGGCCAAGAGGGGGCTCCCGTGGTCGCGGTCTGGAGGTGCGTACCGGCGTCCGATCCGGAGGAGTCCGAAGGGGAGAGAACCCGAGGTCTCCGGGGGTGCCGTCGCTGCGGTTCGGGGGCCGCCGATTGGTTCTGCGGCGCCCACCGGTCCACGGGCTACCAGGGTATCAGCGACGGAGAGGGACCGCGTTCCGGCCACACGCCCCCCGCGAATCGGCCATTGTGCGGCCCCGCGCGCACGCGCTCGCGCCGGTGCGTGACAAAAAGAGCGCACGTGGTGCTGCATGCACGCGCACAGTGGGTACGCGCTCACTCGTTCGGATCATCCGCACTACCAGCCTCTACCAGGAAGATCACACAGAGGGCCCGGGCGCGTCGTATCCTGCTCGGACACCCGTTGCCGGGACAGGCCCGCGTACGGCACCACCCCCGCCCGCCGTCCGGGACCCCCCGCGTCAACGATCCTTGACCCTGACCCCAGTAAGCGCCCCGCGGGGCGAACGTGGCCGTTCGACTGGAGATTGCACGTGGCCGGGCGCATCGAGGACTACGCACTCATCGGAGACATGCAGACCGCCGCCCTGGTCTGCCGGGACGGCACGGCGGACTGGCTGTGCCTGCCCCGCTTCGACTCGCACGCCGTCTTCGCAGGAATCCTCGGGACCGAGGAACACGGATTCTGGCGGATCGGACCGGCGCACGCCGAGGGCTCCGAGCCCCCGGCCGCCGACCGCCGCCACTACCGGGGCGACTCGCTCATCCTGGAATCCGAGTGGGACACGCCGCAGGGCACGGTGCGCGTCACCGACTTCATGCCGCCCCGCGACGGCGCGCCGCAGCTGGTGCGGATCGTCGAGGGCCTCAGCGGCCGGGTGGAGATGCGCTCCGCGCTGCGGATGCGGTTCAGCTACGGCCGGATCGTGCCGTGGGTCCACAAGGTGGACAACCGCACGGTCGCCGTCGCCGGGCCCGACTCGGTGTGGCTCGACACGCCCTGCGAGACGTACGGCGAGGACCTCACCACGTACGCCGACTTCACCCTCGCCGCCGGCGAGCGGACCGCCTTCACCATCAGCTGGCAGCCCTCGCACCACCCGCAGCCGCCGCTCCCCGACCCCGAGGCGTCGCTGGAGGCGACGACCGAGTTCTGGCGCGACTGGGTCGACCACTGCACCTACCGCGGCCCGTACCGGGAGCCGGTGGTCCGCTCCCTGATCACGCTGAAGGCGCTGACGTACGCGCCGACGGGCGGCATCGTCGCCGCGCCGACGACGTCCCTGCCGGAGGACATCGGCGGCGTCCGCAACTGGGACTACCGCTACACCTGGCTGCGGGACGCGGCGATCACCCTCTCCTCGCTGCTGCGCACCGGCTACCGCGAGGAGGCCCGCGCCTGGCGCGAGTGGCTGCTGCGCGCGGTCGCCGGCGACCCGGAGAACCTGCAGATCATGTACGGCATCGCGGGCGAGCGCGAGCTGGGCGAGGCGGAGCTGGACTGGCTGCCCGGCTACGAGGGCTCCGCCCCGGTCCGCGTCGGCAACGGCGCCGCCGCGCAGCTCCAGCTCGACGTGTACGGCGAGGTCACCGAGGCCCTGCACCTGGCCCACATGACGGGTCTGGCCCGCAACGACTACGCGTCGCTCCTCCAGACGAAGCTGATCACCTACCTGGAGAAGCACTGGAACGAGCCCGACGAGGGCATCTGGGAGGTGCGCGGCCCGCGCCGCCACTTCGTCCACTCCAAGGTCATGGCGTGGGTGGCCGTCGACCGCACCATCAAGCTGATCGAGTCCGGCGACGCCGACGGCCCCGTGGAGCGGTGGCGCGACCTGCGCGACACGATCCACCGCGACGTGTGCGAGAAGGGCTACGACCTGGAGCGCAACACGTTCACGCAGTCCTACGGCTCCAAGGAGCTGGACGCGTCGCTGCTGCTCATCCCGCAGGTGGGCTTCCTGCCGCCGGACGACAAGCGGGTCATCGGCACGATCGAGGCGATCCAGCGGGAGCTGTCCACCCCGGACGGCTTCATCCTGCGCTACCCGACGCAGGGCACCGACGAGGGCGTGGACGGCCTGCCCGGCGACGAGGGCGCCTTCCTGGCGTGCTCGTTCTGGATGGCCGACGACCTGGCGATGATCGGCCGCGTCGACGAGGCGCGCAAGCTGTTCGAGAAGCTGCTCGCCCTCCGCAACGACCTGGGGCTGCTCGCCGAGGAGTGGGACCCGCGCCTCCAGCGGCAGGTCGGGAACTTCCCGCAGGCGTTCAGCCACGTGCCGCTGATCGACACGGCGCTGCGCCTGACCGCGAGCGGCGCGTACGGCGGCTGACCCGCCCGGGGCGCCCGGCCCCGGGGACGTCCCGGGGCGGGCGCGCGGGTAGCGTCCCGCCCCATGGACGAAGAGGGCGGCATCACCGTACGGCGGGCCCTGGAGCTGCCGGCGCTGCGCGGCGGGCTCCCCGAGGTGGTGGCGGGCGCCGACCGGCTGCACCGCACGGTGCGCTGGGTGCACGCCGGCGAGGTGCCGAACATCGCGTCGCTGCTGAAGGGCGGCGAGCTGCTGCTCACCACGGGGCTGGGCGTCGGCGCGCGCCCGGCGGAGCAGCGGGCGTTCGTGCGGCGGCTCGCGGAGCGCGGGATCGCCGCCCTGGTCGTGGAGCTGGGCCAGCGGTTCGCGCGGCTGCCCGGAGCGCTGGTGGACACCGCGCGGGCGGTCGGGCTGCCGCTGGTCCAGCTGCACCGGGAGGTGCCGTTCGTCTCGGTCACCGAGGAGGTCCACACCGAGATCGTCAACGGGCACTACGCGCTGCTGCGGCAGGCCGAGGAGGTGCACCGGCGGTGCACGGAGGCGCTGCTGGACGGCGGCGGGGTGCCGCGCGTGCTGCGCGTCCTGGCCGGGTTCGCGGACAACCCGGTGTTCCTGGAGACCGCCGACGGGCAGCTCCTGTACGCGGCGGACAGCGGCTCCGGCACGCCCTGCGCCGACCCGCTGCAGGTGTGGGAGGGGCTGCGCGGCCAGCGCGGCGGCGCACCGCCCGCCGGTTCGGTGCTCGTCGACGTGGCGGGCGGGGGGCCGGAGGGCGGCGCGGGGCCCGGCGGGGTGCGGGCGCGGCTGGTGCTGCCGGCGGTGTCGGGGCGGCTGCTGCCGGTCCACCGGATGGCGGTGGAGCGGGTGGCGGGCGTCCTCGCGGTCGTCCTGATGCAGGCGCGCCAGGAGGAGGAGCTGGCGGCGCGCGGGCGCGGTGACTTCCTGACGGACCTGGCGGAGGGCCGGATCGCGGCGGAGGACGCGCCCGCGCAGGCCCGGGTCCTCGGCTTCAGGCCGGGCGGCGGGCCGCTGCTGCCGGTGGTGATGCGGCCGGCGGCCGAGCACTCCCCCGCCGGCGGGTGGGCGCTGCTGGCGCGGACGGTCACCGAGGAGCTGTCGCGGGTGGGCGTGCCGGTGCTGGTGGGGGTCCGCCCGGTGGAGGGCCGGGTGCCGGTGCTGCTGGGGCTGCGTGCGGAGTCGGAGCGCGCCGCCGTCGCGGACCGGGTGGCGGCCGCGCTGCGGACCGGTGCCGAGCGGGCGGGACTGGACCGGCCGGGGGGCCGTCCGCCGGTCGTCGTGGTGGGCGTCGCGGGTGGCTGGGCGGCGGCGTCGGCGGGGCTGCGGCACGCCGCGGAGACGGCCGCGGCCGCGCGGGGGCTGCCCGAGCGGCCCTGGCACGACGCGCGGCGCCTCGACATCGACCTGCTGCTGTGGCGGCTGCACCGGCACGACAGGACGGCTCTGGCGGCGTTCGTGGACCGGGCGATCGGCCCGCTGCGGGACCACGACGCGGCGTCGCGCGGGCCGCTGCTGCCGACGCTGGAGACGTACCTGGCGCACGCGGGCCGCAAGGCGGAGACGGCGCGCGAGCTGCACCTGAACCGTCAGACGCTGTACAACCGGCTGGCCCGCATCGCCGAGCTCCTCGGCACGGACCTGGACGACCCCCAGACGGTCCTGGCCCTCTCCCTGGCCCTGCGGGCCCGCCGCTACGCGCCCTGACCGGGCGGGGCCGCGGCGGGGCGCCGGGGTCCCGGACCGTGCCCGCCGCGCGGGCACAGCTCGTCGTACACGCTCAGCACCTGGGCGATGGTCTCCTCCTCCGTCGGCCACGTGGCGGCCTGCCGCGGCCCGGCCGCCGCGAGCTCCGCGTGCCGGGCCGGGTCCGCCAGGAGCCGGGACACGGCCGCCGCGAGCCGTACGGAGTCCCCGTACGGGACGAGTTCCGCCGCGTCGCCGACCAGTTCCGGCACCCCGCCCACGGCCGTGGCGACCAGCGGCACGCCCAGCCGCAGCGCCTCCTGGGCGAGCGGCGCCCGCGCCTCCCAGCGGCCGGCCAGCACCGCCACGTCCGCCGCGGCCAGCAGCGCGGTCACGTCGTCGCGCCGCCCGAGCAGCCGCACCGGCAGCCCCCCGGTGTCGACGCGCCGCTGGAGCGCGGCCCGCCGGGGGCCCTCGCCGGCGACGGCGACCAGCGGCACCGGGTCGTGGCCGAGCCACCGCCGGGACGCGTCCAGCAGCGTGCCGTGCCCCCGGTGCGGCTCCAGCGGCCCGGCCGTCACCACCAGCGGCCTGCCGACCGCGCCGAGTTCGGACCGGACCTTCTCGCCGGGCGGGTCCGCGAGGCCGCGCGGCGGCGGCAGGGCGACGGGCCCCAGACGGGCGTCGCGGGCGCCCCGCCGGCGCGCCCGGTCGACCAGCTCCGACGACGTGGCGAGGACGACGGCCGCCGCGCGTGCGGCCTTCCGTTCCATCAGCCGCCGCAGTTGTCCGCGCGCTCCCGCCGCGTGCGGCCGGGAGTGCCAGGTGACGACGAGCGGCACCGGCTGCGCGGCGAGGGCCATCGCGGACCGGACCGCGGCGTTCACCCCGTGCGCGTGGACGACGTCGGCGCCCGTGCACACGGCCCGCAGCGCGCCCACGGCCAGCGGGTCGCCGCGGGACGGCACGGGTACGAAGCGTGCCCCGGCGCCCAGGAAGTCGTAGGACCGGTCCAACTCGGCGGGGGCGCACACGGTCACCCGCACGCCCCTCGCCACGAGCCCGGCGGCCAGTGACCTGACATGAGCGCCGCTGCCCGTGCCGCCGCCGCCCAGCACCTGGACCGTACGCAGCTGTGTCACCCGCCAAGGATGCCAGTCCGTACGCGCGTTCCGGCACCGCTCCCGGGCGTGGCCCGCCGCGTCCCGCCACTTTCCGGCGCCCGGCGGCGCGGAACCGCCGCCGGGACCACTCACACGGGTGAACCCGCGCGTCGGCTGACGCGCTCTCCGTTGACGGCGGCGGCGGTGAACGCGGCGGCGTGCAGGGCGAGCCCGAGCCGCCCGTTCCCGGTGACGACGGCCACGCCGAGGGCGGCGCCCAGGGCGTGCGCCCCGGTGTCGCCGAGCATCGTGCGCTCCCCCAGGTCGTCGCCGAGGACCGCCGCGGCGGCGCCCATCGGCGCGGCGGCGAGCGGCCCGCCCCGCACCACGCCGGGCGCCCCGAGGGCCAGGACGGCCAGCGCGGCGCGCCCGGGCCGTACGTCGACGAGGTTGACGAAGTGGGCGGCGCCCGCGACGACCACGCCGGCGAGCAGCCGGTCCAGCGGCCGTTCCTTGAGCAGCGCGCCCGCCGCGAGCCCGGCGGCGCCGATCCCGAACAGCTTGACGGCCCCGCTGGTGACCTCGCCGCGCCGGAGGGCACCCAGGTGGGCACGGAAGCCGCGCCGGTGGTCACCGCGCACGTCGTCGTACGCCCCGCAGGCCGCCCCGGCCAGGGTGGCCAGCACGGCGGCACCCCGCTCCCGGGGCGCGGCGGCGCCCAGGGAGGCGAGGGCGGTCCCGGCGGTGACGGCGGGGGCCGCGTACAGGTCGACGGTGCGGCCCGCGTGGTTGGCGCGCTCCCAGGCCGGCCTGCGGCGGCGCGCCAGCCCGGCGCGTACGGCACGGGTCGCCGCGGCGGCCGTACCGCAGACGGCGGCGGCCCTCGCAAGGTGGTCGATCATGATCGTCACCTTACCGGGGCCGCCCGCACCCGGCGCCCGAAGCCGCACGGGGCCCCGGGTCACGGGTCGGAAGCCGTACGGCCCCGGGTCACAGGTCGGCGCGCGCGGTGGCCAGCAGCTCCTCGGCATGGGCCCGGGCCGTCTCGGAGTCCTCCTGCCCGGCGAGCATCCGCGACAGCTCCCGCACCCGGTCCTCGCCCTCCAGGACGGTGACGCCGGACCGGGTGACGGAGCCGTCGCTGGTCTTCTCCACCAGCAGTTGCCGGTCGGCGAAGGCCGCGACCTGCGGCAGGTGCGTCACGACGACCACCTGCGCCGTCCTGGCGAGCTTGGCGAGGCGCCGGCCGATCTCGACGGCCGCCTTGCCGCCGACCCCGGCGTCGACCTCGTCGAACAGGTACGTCGGCACCGGGTCCGTCCCGGCGAAGACGACCTCCACGGCGAGCATCACCCGGGACAGCTCGCCGCCGGACGCGCCCTTCGCGATGGGCCGCGGCGGGGCGCCCGGGTGCGGTGCGAGCAGCAGCTCCACCTCGTCGGCGCCGGACGGCCCGTAGGCGACGCGCCGCCCGCCGACCTCGACGCCGTCCGGGTCCTCGCTCTGCCGGATGTCGAACGACACGCGGGCGTGCGGCATCGCCAGCGACGCCAGCTCGGCGGTGACCGCGTCCGCGAAGCGCGCGGCGGCCTCCGTCCGGGCGTCGGTGAGGGCCTGGGCCAGGTGGGACAGTTCGGCGCGCAGGGCGTCCCGCTCGGCGGTCAGCTCCGCGATCCGGTCGTCGTCGCCGTCGAGTTCGGTGAGCCGGGCGGCGCCCTCCTCCGCCCAGGCGAGGACGGCGGCGGCGTCCTCGCCGTACTTGCGGGTCAGCCCGGTCAGCGCGGCGCGCCGCTCCTCGACGGCGGCCAGCCGCCGCGGGTCGGCGTCCAGGTCGTCGGCGTACCCGGCGAGTTCGCCGGCCACGTCGGCGAGGAGGATCGAGATCTCCCCGATCCGGTCGGCGAGCGCGGCCAGGGCCGGGTCGTGGGACCGTACGGCCTCCAGGGCGCGCCCCGCGCCGGCGACGAGCGTCGTCGCGTCGACCGTCTCCGGGTCCTCCGGGTCCCCGGCGAGCGCACCGTGGGCGAGCGCGGCGGCGGAGGCGAGGGCCTCGGCGTGGCCGAGCCGCTCCGCCTCGGCGGCCAGCTCCACGTCCTCGCCGGCGCGCGGCGCGACCGCCTCGATCTCCGCCAGCCCGAACCGCAGCAGGTCCGCCTCCTGCGCCCGCTCCCGCGCGCGCGTGGTCAGCTCGTCCAGCTCCGCGTCGAGCGCCCGCAACCGCCGGTACGCCTTCGCGTACGCGGCGAGCGGCACGGCGACGGCGTCGCCCGCGTACCGGTCGAGCGCGGCGCGCTGCCGGGCGGGCTTGAGCAGGCCCTGCTGGTCGGTCTGGCCGTGGACGGCGACGAGGTCGTCGGCCAACTCGGCGAGCAGCCCCACGGGGACGGTGCGCCCGCCGAGGTGCGCCCGCGAGCGGCCCTCGGCCGAGATGGTGCGGCTGATGAGCAGCGCGCCGTCGTCGAGCTGGGCGCCCGCCTCCTCGGCGCGGCGGGCCACCGCGGAGTCGGGGGCGACGCCGACGCGCCCCTCCACGACGGCGGACGCGGCCCCGATCCGCACCAGGGCCGGGTCGGCGCGCCCGCCGAGCAGCAGCCCCAGGCTGGTCACCACCATGGTCTTGCCCGCGCCCGTCTCACCGGTCACCGCGGTGAACCCGGGCGACAGCTCGACCACCGCGTCGTCGATGACTCCGAGCGACCGTATCCGCATCTCCTCCAACACGTGGAAGACCATACGAGGTCCGGCGGCCCCGATGCGACGAGCCCCGTCCCCCACGCCGGAACGGCCGGGCGGGACGCCCCCGCAATCACCCGCGGGAGTGGCGCGTCCGCGCCCGCCGCATCCCCTAGTGCGGCGCCCCCCGCCACCCCGACACGGGCAGGGCGAACTTGGCGACGAGCCGGTCCGAGAACGACGCGTGGTGCAGCCGCGCCAGCCGTACCGGCACCGACCCGCGCCGCACCTCCACCCGCGCCCCGGCGGGCAGGGTGACGGTGCGCCGCCCGTCGCACCACAGCACCCCGTCCGGGGTGTGCGGCTCGACCTCCACGGCCAGCACCGAGTCGGGCGTCGTGACCAGCGGCTTCGCGAACAGGGCGTGCGCGCCGATCGGCACCATCAGCAGCGCCTCCACCTCCGGCCAGATCACCGGCCCGCCCGCGGAGAAGGCGTACGCCGTGGACCCGGTCGGTGTCGCGCAGATCACTCCGTCACAGCCGAAGCCGGTCACCGGACGCCCGTCGATGGCGAGGACGACCTCCAGCATCCGCTCGGGCGCGACCTTCTGCACGGCGGCCTCGTTCAGCGCCCAGTTGGTGTGCAGGACGTCGCCGTTGTCGTAGACGACGACGTCGAGGGTCATGCGCTCCTCGACCTCGTACGCGCGGGTGACGACCCGGTCGACGACCTTGTCGAGGTCGTCCCGCTCGGCCTCCGCGAGGAACCCGACCCGCCCCAGGTTGACGCCGAGCATCGGCACGCCGGACGCGCGGGCGAACTCGGCGCCGCGCAGCAGCGTCCCGTCGCCGCCGAGGACGATCAGCAGTTCGCAGCCGTCGAGGACGTCGGGCGTGGCCTCCGGGACGGTCTCCACGGACGGCGGCAGCGGCAGGTCGGCGGCCTCGGCGGCCAGGACCCGCACGCCGATGCCGCAGCGCAGCAGGCCGAGGACGACGAGTTCCGCGCTGCGCACGGCGGCGGGCCGCCCGGTGTGCGCGAGGAGGAAGACGGTCCGCGGCGCCGGGTCCGGCGCGGCGGCCGGCCGCGGGGTCACCGGGGCCCCTCCGCCACGGCGCGGTCGACGTCGGCCGGGTCGAGCGCGGGCGCTCCGGCCCGCAGCCACAGGAAGTACTCGACGTTCCCGGACGGGCCCGGCAGAGGGCTCGCGGTGACGCCCAGCACCCCGAGGCCGAGCCCGGCGGCCTGCCGCGCCACGTTCCGTACGGCCTCGGCGCGCAGTTCGGGGCTGCGGACGACACCGCCGCTGCCGAGCCGCTCCTTGCCCACCTCGAACTGCGGCTTGACCATCAGCACGAGGTCGGCGCCGGGCCCGGTCACGCCGACGAGCGCGGGCAGCACGAGGCCCAGCGGGATGAACGACAGGTCTCCGACGACCAGGTCCACCGGCTCCCCGCCGATCGCGTCGAGCGTCAACTCGCGTACGTTGGTCCGGTCCTTGACGGTGACGCGCTCGTCGCTCTGCAGCGACCAGGCCAGTTGCCCGTAGCCGACGTCGACGGCGACGACGTGGGCGGCGCCGGAGCGCAGCAGGACGTCGGTGAAGCCGCCCGTGGACGCCCCGGCGTCGAGCGCCCGCCGCCCCTCGACCGCCAGCCCGCGCGGGACGAACGCGGCGAGCGCCCCGGCGAGCTTGTGGCCGCCGCGCGACACGTAGTCGGGGTCGGAGTCGTCCTGGGCGACGACGATGGCCGCGGCGGTCTCGACCTGGGTGGCGGGCTTGGTGGCGGTGCCGCCGCCGACCGTCACCCGCCCCGCCGCGATCAGCTGGCTCGCGTGTTCGCGCGAGCGGGCGAGCTTGCGGCGCACAAGCTCGGCGTCGAGACGGCGGCGTGCCACTCCTGCCACGTTCGGTTCAGCTCCTGTGGTCGTTCGGGGGTCCCGGGCGGGGGTCTGCGTCCAGCGCGGCCAGCGCGTCGCGCAGCCCCCGGTGTACATCCTCGTACACCTCCAGGTGTCCGTCCGCCGCGAGGTGATCGGCGTCACCCAGCCGTTCCAGCACGGCGTCCACGGGGCCGTACCCGGTGGCGGTCCGTGCGACGCCGAGCGGCAGGGGCCCGCCGGCCCCTCCCCCGTCACCACCGGCGGGCGCGCCGCCGTCCGCGCCGGGCGCGGCCGGGGGCGGCGCCGGGGGGTCGGCGGGGTCCGGGGCGGCGGGGGGCCGGAGCTGTCCGGGGGGCGTGGCGTCCATGCCCCGACGCTACCGCGAAGCCTCCGCCCGCCGCCGGTCCGCACCGGTGCCGTGCCGCCCTCGGCCTCGGCCTCAGCGGCCTCGACCTGGTCTCGGCCCTGGCGCCCTCGGCCTCGGCGCGCCGCGGCTACTTCCGCGGCACCCGCGCCTGCCGGGCCGCCGGCACGACCAGGGGGGTGCCCGTCTCGGGGTCGTCGATGACCTGGCAGCGCAGGCCGAAGACCCGCTCGACGAGTTCGGCGGTGACGATCTCCGACGGCGGGCCCTGCGCGACGATCTCCCCGCCGCGTACGGCGATGAGGTGCGTGGCGTACCGCGCGGCGTGGTTCAGGTCGTGCAGGACGGCGACGAGGGTGCGGCCCTGCGTCTCGTGGAGCTCGGCGCACAGGTCGAGGACGTCGATCTGGTGCTGGATGTCGAGGTACGTCGTCGGCTCGTCGAGCAGCAGCAGCGGGGTCTGCTGGGCGAGCGCCATGGCGATCCAGACGCGCTGGCGCTGCCCGCCCGACAGCTCGTCGACGTACCGGTCGCCCAGCTCGCCGACGCCGGTGGCGTCCATCGACTCCTGGACGATCCGCTCGTCCTGCGGCGACCACTGCCGCAGCAGCCCCTGGTGCGGGTAGCGGCCGCGGGCGACGAGATCGGCGACGGTGATGCCGTCCGGCGCGATCGACGACTGGGGCAGCAGCCCGAGCGTCCGCGCGACCTTCTTCGCGGGCATGGAGTGGATGGCCTGCCCGTCCAGCAGCACCCGGCCCCGCGTGGGCTTCAGCATCCGGGCGAGGGCGCGCAGCAGCGTGGACTTGCCGCAGGCGTTCGGCCCGACGATCACCGTGAAGGAGTTGTCGGGGATCGCCACGGACAGGTCGCGGGCGATGGTCCGCTGCTCGTAGGCGAGGGTGACGGACTCCGCGGCGAGGCGCTGCTGCGGGGGCTGGGACTGCATGGACGTACTCCTGGCGTTCTGGTCGTTCGTGGGGGTCATATCCGGCCTGCCCGGCGCTCGGTGACCAGGAGCCACAGCAGGTAGCAGCCGCCGACGATGCCGGTGACGACGCCGACGGGCAGCTGCCGCTCGCCGAAGACGTTGGTGGCGGCCCAGTCGGCGACCAGCAGCACCGCCGCGCCCATCAGGGCGGACGCGCCCAGGTTCGGGCCGGGCGACCGGGTCAGCCGGCGGGTCAGCTGGGGCGCGCTGAGCGCGACGAACGTGATGGGGCCGGCCGCGGCGGTGGCGGACGCGACGAGCAGCACCGCGGCGACCAGCAGCACGATCCGCACCCGCTCCACCCGCACGCCCAGCGCGTACGCGGCGTCGTCGCCCATCTCCAGCATGCGCAGCGGCCGGCCGTACGCGAGGACCAGCGGCAGCAGGACCGCGCTGACGGCGAGCAGCGGCCAGAACTGCGTCCAGTCCCGGCCCTCCAGGGAGCCGGTCATCCACACCACGGCGCGGGTCGCGTCGACCAGGTTCGCCTTGGTGATCAGGTAGTGGATGACCGCGGTGAGCATCGCGGCGAGGCCGATGCCGATGAGGACGATCCGGAAGCCGTGCACGCCCCGCTTCCACGCGAAGACGTACACGGCGGCACCGGTCAGCGTGCCGCCGACGAGACCGCCGGCCGCGACGGCGGTGGCGTCACCGTGGAACAGCACGATCACGCTGAGCGCGCCGACGATCGCGCCCTGGTTGACGCCGAGCATGTCGGGGCTGCCGAGCGGGTTGCGGGTGATGGTCTGGAAGACCGCCCCGCCGACCGCCAGGCCCGCGCCGACGAGGGCCGCGACGAGGACGCGCGGCAGCCGCAGGTCGAGGACGACGAACTCCTGCGCGACCGTGCCGTCGCCGAGGAGGGTGGCGAGGACCTCGCCGGGCGTCATGGGGAAGTCGCCGCTGCCGATGAGGACGATCCCGGCGGCCAGGGCCAGCGCGAGCAGCAGCAGGCAGACGGCCACGGTACGCGGCTCGACCCGGACGGACAGCCCGCCGCGCGTCCGGACGGCCCGGACGGTGCGGGTGCGGGCGGCCGGGGCGCCGGGGGCGGGGACGCCGGGCGTGGGCGCGGGGGTGCCGGGCGCGGGGGCGGTGGGTGCGGGGGTCGCGGTCACAGCTGGGCCATCCTCTTGCGGCGTACGAGGTGGATGAAGACGGGCCCGCCGATCAGCGCCGTGACGATGCCGACCTGGAGCTCGGACGGGCGGGCCACGACCCGGCCGACGATGTCGGAGCCGATCAGCAGCACGGGCGAGAGGACCGCCGCGTACGGCAGGATCCACCGCATGTCGGGCCCGGTGATGGCGCGGACCAGGTACGGCACCATCAGCCCGACGAAGACGATCGGCCCGCACGCGGCGGTCGCGCCGCCGCACAGCAGGGTCACGGCGAGCATGGCCAGGACCCGGGTGCGGGTGAGGTTCGCGCCGAGCGCGCGGGCCGTGTCGTCCCCCATCTCCATGGCGTTGAGGGGCCGGGCGACCAGCGCGGCCAGCACGACGCCGGCGGCGATGAACGGCGCGACCGCGCCGACGACGTCCGCGTCGGCGCCGGCCAGCGACCCGACGGTCCAGAACCGCAGCCGGTCCAGGGCGGCCGAGTCGAGCAGTTGGACGGCGTTGACGTACCCGTACAGCGCGGCGGTCGCGGCGGTGCCGGCCAGCGCGAGCCGTACGGGGGTGGCGCTGCGCCCGCCGCCGAGCACGTACACGAGCACCGACACGACCGCGGCGCCCACGAACGCGAACCACACGTACCCCATGAAGGAGGACGTGCCGAGGAGGCTGGTCGCGGTGACCACGGCGGCCGCCGCGCCCGCGTTGACGCCCATCAGGCCCGGCTCGGCGAGCGGGTTGCGGGTGAGCGCCTGCATGACGGCCCCGGCCAGGCCGAGCGCGACACCGGCGAGGAGGCCGAGCAGCGTGCGCGGGACGCGGACGTCGGCGATGAGGACGTCGCTGCCGGTCCCGGAGTTCTGGAACAGGCCGTGCCACACATCGCCGAGCGGCACCGGTTTGGCGCCGACGACGATGCTCGCGACACACACGAGCACCAGCACGCCGAGGGACAGCAACAGCCCGGCGGCGCGCACCGACCGGCGCCCGCGGGGCTGCGCGGCGGCCTGGGGCTCCGCGCTCTGTTCTGGAGAACTCTCAACCAACACGCGGTTAGGTTAGCCTACCCTCGCCGCAATGATCGCGGGGGTTTCACCAACCCAGCCTGGCCAGCGCCTTCCCCGCCTCCAGACCGCACGACCCGTCCCCGGCACGGCTCCAGGCCGCCGCGCACAGCGCCCGCAGCCCGTCCATCGGTTCGCCGCTCCCGTCGAGGGCGAGCGCGTCGCCGTCGGCGACCGCGGTCCACCCCCCGCAGCGAAAGCCGTCCCCCGGGGCCCCGGTCACCTCGGGCTGCCCGGTCAGCAGGCCCCGCAGGTCGGCGTCGACGTACGTCGGCCGGTGCTCGGGCCGGGCCGCGAGCAGCTCCGCCGGGGCGGTCACACCGGTGAGGACGAGCAGCGAGTCGACGCCGCCGTTGTACGCGCCCTCGATGTCGGTGTCGAGCCGGTCCCCGACGACGAGGGGCCGCCGCGCCCCGGTCCGCAGGATCGTCTCGCGGTGCATCGGCGGCAGCGGCTTGCCCGCGACCTGCGGCTCGGCGCCCGTCGCGATCCGTACGACCTCCACGGCCGCGCCGTTGCCGGGCGCGATGCCGCGCGCGCCGGGGATGGTGAGGTCGGTGTTGGACGCGTACCAGGGCAGGCCGCGCGCGATCGCGTACGACGCCTCCGCGAACCGCCCCCACGGCAGTTCGGGCCCGCCGTACCCCTGGACGACGGCCGCCGGGTCGTCGTCGGCGGACTCGACGGGGACGAGCCCCCGCTCGCGCAGCGCCACCCGCAGCCCCTCGCCGCCGATGACGAGGACGCGCGCCCCTTGCGGGAGCTGGTCGGCGACGAGCCGCGCCACCGCCTGCGCCGACGTGATCACGTCGTCCGGCTCGGCGGGCACGCCCAGTTCGGTGAGGTGCGCGGCGACGGCGTCGGGGGTGCGCAGCGCGTTGTTGGTGACGTACGCGAGGTGCATCCCGTCGGCCCGCGCCTCCCCCAGCGCCTCCACGGCGTGCGGAATGGCCTCGCCGCCCGCGTACACGACACCGTCCAGGTCCAGCAGCGCCGTGTCGTACGCCGCGCTCAACGCGGTCGCGCTGCCGCCCGGCGCGCTCCGTCCGTGCTGCCCCATCGCCCTGGCTCCTCACTCGTTCGGTGGTTCCCGTCCCCCGATCATCGCTCATCCGCATATCCACCTACGATGCAAGGATGAACACGAGAGGTCCTGCGGCCAACGACGGCCTGCGCCTGAAACCGTTCCGCGGGCTGCGGTACGTCCCCGAACGGGTCCGCAGCCTCGCCGCGGTGACCTCCCCGCCGTACGACGTGGTCGTGCGGCCGGACGGGCTGCACCACCTGGAGTCGTCGGACCCGCACAACATCGTGCGGCTGATCCTGCCGCAGGCCCCGACGCCCGACGCCCGCCCCCGCCGGGCGGCGGACACCCTCGCGGACTGGCTGGCGGACGGCATACTCGCCGCGGACGCGGAGCCCGCCCTGTACGTGTACGAGCAGCGCAAGGGCGACCTGCTCCAGCGGGGCCTGATCGGCGCCCTGGAGCTGTCGCCGCCGGCGGAGGGCGTGGTCCTGCCGCACGAGGACGTGATGCCGCACGTGGTGGAGGAGCGCGCGGACCTGATGCGCACGACGGGCGCGCATCTGGAGCCGCTGCTGCTGACGTACCGGGGCGAGGGCCGCGCGACGGGCGCGACGGCCGTGATCGAGCGGGCGACGGCGGGTACGCCGCTGCTGGCGACGACGACGGAGGACGGGTTCGGCCACCGCCTGTGGGCGGTGACGGACCCGGAGGAGCTCGCGGCGGTCGCGGAGGACCTGGCGGGTCGTCAGGCGCTGATCGCGGACGGACACCACCGCTGGGCGACGTACCTGCGGCTGCGGGAGGAGCGGTCGGGCCCGGGCCCGTGGGACTACGGCCTGGTGCTCCTCATCGACACGGCCCGCTACCCGCTGCGGGTGCGGGCGATCCACCGGCTGCTGCACCGCCTGCCGGTCTCCGCCGCGCTGGCGGCACTGGAGGCGTCGCGGGGCGCGTTCCGGGTACGGGCACTGGACGTGCCGCTGGAGGCCGCCCTGGACGCGCTGGCGGAGGCGGCGGGCGACGGCAACGCGTTCCTGCTGGCGGGCGACGGCCGCTTCCACCTGGTGGACCGCCCGGACCCGGACCTGCTGGAGCGTACGGTGCGCCGGGACCGGCCGGAGGCGTGGCGGACGCTGGACGCGACGGTGCTGCACGCAACGCTGCTGGAGCACGTGTGGCGGGTCCCGGACTCCCCGGAGCACATCGCGTACCTCCACGAGGCGCGGGCGGCGGTGACGCAGGCGGAGCGGAACGGGGCGACGGCGGTCCTGATGCACCCGGTGCGCGAGGAGGTCGTACGGGACCTGGCGCGCCAGGGCGTGACGATGCCCCGGAAATCGACGTCGTTCGGTCCGAAGCCGGCGACGGGCCTGGTCCTGCGCAGCCTGGCCCTGGACTGAGGGCGACGGGGAGAGGGAGGAAGGGCGGCACCCCGCGCGGGGTGCCGCCCTTCCCCATGCCGTTTCGCGCTCAGCGCCCGGTGCCGTCACCGTCGACGTCGTCGGTGTCGTCGTCGGACCGGTCGTCGTTCTCGGCCCCCTCGGTCTCCTCGAGGTCCTCGCTCTCCTCGGTCTCCTCGATCGCGTCGACGAATTCGACGCCGTCGAGTTCGGCGAGCCGGTCGGAGGCGTCGGTGGTGCCTTCCTTGTCGGACTCGAGGGCCTTGGCGAACCATTCGCGCGCTTCGCCCTCCCGGCCGGCGGCCAGGAGCGCGTCGGCGTACGCGTACCGCAGGCGCGCGGTCCACGGCTGGATGGAGTTGGACGCGAGTTCGGGCGACTGGAGGGTGACGATCGCGGCGTCGAGCTGGCCCATGTCGCGGCGAGCACCGGCGGCGACGAGTCGCATCTCCACCTGGCCGGCCTTGTCCAGCTTCTGCACCTCGGGCTCGCCGGCCATGGCGAGGGCCCGCTCGGGGCGGCCGAGGCCGCGCTCGCAGTCGGCCATGACGGGCCACAGGTCGACGGTGCCGGTCATGCGCCGGGCGGCGCGGAACTCGGCGAGGGCCTCGGCGTACTTCTGCGTGGCGTACGCGGCGAAGCCGGCGGCCTCGCGGACGGCGGCGACGCGGGAGGCGAGCCGGAGCGCGATCCGCGAGTAGGCGTACGCCTTCTCGGGGTCCTCGTCGATGAGCTTGGCGACCATCACCAGGTTGCGGGCGACGTCCTCGGCGAGGGTCTTGGGCAGGCTCATCAGCTCCTGCCGCACGTCCTTGTCGATCTCGTCACCGGTGACGTCGTCGGGGATGGGCAGCCGCTTGATGGGCTCGCGGTCCCGCCGGTCGTCACGACGGTCGTCCCTGCGGTCGTCCCGCCGCTCGGGCCGCCCGCGGAACCCACCGCGCCCGCGGTCGTCCCGCCGGTCGTCCCGGCCGCCGCGGAACCCGCCCCGCCGGTCGTCGTCCCGACGCGGTCCGCGGTCGCGGTCCCGGTCGTCACGCCGGAACGGCGGACGGTCGTCGCTGCGCCGGAACCCACCACGGTCATCGCGCCGGTCGTCACGGCGATCGTCGCGCCGGTCGTCACGGCGGAAACCGCCACGGTCGTCCCGCCGGTCATCGCGCCGGTCGTCCCGACGCGGGGCACGGTCGTCCCGCGGGAAACCACCCCGCTCGTCACGCCGGTCATCACGGCGGTCGTCGCGCCGGAAGCCACCGCGGTCACGGTCGTCACGGCGGGGCGCGCGGTCATCGCGCGGGAAGGCCGGCCGATCGCCCCCGCGCCGGAACGGCGGACGGTCGTCGTTGCGCCGGAACCCACCACGGTCATCGCGCCGGTCGTCACGCCGGTCGTCGCGGCGAAAACCGCCACGGTCGTCCCGCCGGTCATCGCGCCGGTCGTCCCGACGCGGGGCACGGTCGTCCCGCGGGAAACCACCACGGTCGTCCCGCCGGTCGTCACGGCGGAAGCCGCCACCGCCACGTCGGTCGTCGTCACGGCGCGGGGCGCGGTCGTCGCGCGGGGAGCCGCCCCGATCGTCGGAGCGGTACCCTCCCCGGTCGTCACGGCGGTCATCGGAGCGGTAGCCACCGCCCCGCCGGTCGTCGTCGCGCCGGAAGCCGCCGCCCCGGTATCCGCCGCGGTCGCGGTCGTCACGCCGGTCGTCACGGCGGAAACCACCGCGGTCGCGGTCCCGGTCGTCCCGCCGGAACGGCGGACGGTCGTCGCTGCGCCGGAACCCACCACGGTCATCGCGCCGGTCGTCACGGCGATCGTCGCGCCGGTCGTCACGGCGGAAGCCGCCACCGCCACGTCGGTCGTCGTCACGGCGGGGTCCGCGGAAACCGCCCTGCTCGCCACCGTCCCTACGACGAGGCTCACGCTCCGGACGGTCGTCGGAGGAGTTGGTGGACATGGGTGTGGCTCCTGTCTTCGGGTACCGCAAGTCATTCTCGCGCAGTGGGCGTTCCACCGCGCTCCGAGCAAATTCGAGTGACAACAAAAAGGACCCTTGGTCCCAGCATGTACGCTGGGACCAAGGGCCCTGAAAAATTGTTCGGCGGCGTCCTACTCTCCCACAGGGTCCCCCCTGCAGTACCATCGGCGCTGAAAGGCTTAGCTTCCGGGTTCGGAATGTAACCGGGCGTTTCCCTAACGCTATGACCACCGAAACCCTATTGGGTTCGAGCGAACAAGCACACTATTCACTTGAACAAATTTGTGTGCCGGTGCGACTGTTCGCAACCCGGGAAC